>JALSQJ010000036.1 GCA_026985495.1 Campylobacteraceae bacterium | reverse complement strand
CAAGCATTCTTGAAGTTGAATCAAGTGGGTCAACAGCAGGGTAGATACCTTTTTCAGCAATAGAACGGTTAAGTACTGTTGTTGCATCTAAGTGAGCAAATACAGATGCTGGAGCAGGGTCTGTCAAATCATCTGCTGGTACATATACTGCTTGAACAGAAGTAATTGAACCTTTTGTTGTTGATGTAATTCTCTCTTGGAGTTTACCCATTTCAGATGCAAGTGTTGGTTGGTAACCAACAGCTGATGGAATACGACCAAGAAGTGCTGACATTTCAGAACCTGATTGTGCAAATCTAAAGATGTTATCAATAAACATAAGAACGTCAAGTCCCATCTCATCACGGAAATACTCAGCCATAGTAAGACCTGTCAATGCGATTCTGTTTCTTGCTCCTGGAGGTTCACTCATTTGACCGTAGCAGAGTGCAACTTTGTCCAATACGTTCGACTCTTCCATTTCAAAGTAGAGGTCATTTCCTTCACGTGTTCTCTCACCAACACCAGCAAATACAGAGTAACCACTGTGTTTCATAGCAACGTTGTTAATAAGTTCCATAATAATAACAGTTTTACCAACACCAGCACCACCAAATAGTCCTACTTTACCCCCTTTGTTGTATGGAGCAAGAAGGTCAACTACTTTAATACCTGTCTCAAATACTTCTGTTGCAGTGCTTTGCTCTTCAAATGGTGGTGGGTCTCTATGGATTGAACGATACTCTTTACAAGTGAACTCCCCTGCATCATCAACGGTATCACCAATAACGTTAAAGATTCTACCTAGAACCTCTTCACCAACAGGAACTTTAATAGAGTCACCTGTTGCTTTAACCTCTTGACCACGTACCAAACCTTCACTCATATCCATAGCAATGGTTCTTACACGATTATCACCTAATTGTGCGGCTACTTCTAAAACCAATCTTTGCTCACCAATTGTTGTCTCTAGTGCTTCGTTAATTGCTGGAAGATAATCCGTAAAATCAACATCAACAACTGGACCTAGTACTTGTACTACTTTACCTGTCATAAATCTATTCTCCTTATTATTTCAACGATTCCATACCACTGATAATCTCAATGAGTTCAGTCGTAATCGCTTCTTGTCTTGCTTTGTTATATTCAACACTAAGTTTCTTAACCATGTCACCTGCATTGTTGGTTGCTGCGTCCATCGCTTGCATTCGAGCAGAATGTTCAGCTGCTAATGAGTCAAGTAGTGCATAGAACATTGTATATTCAACATACTTCTGAACCAATGCATCTAAAAGTGTATCATCATCATCTGGTTCAACTTCCATTTCAGACATTGCTACGCTATCAGTTAGACCTAATTTACTTACATCTACAGGAAGTAGTTGTTGTGTATGAACTTTTTGCATAATCATATTTACATATCCATTATGGATTAAAATAATCTTATCAGTCTCACCTGCAACATAATCTTCTACTAAAGAGTCAATAAACTCTTTAGAACGTGCATAGTCAGGTTTTGAACTTAAATCATCAATCTGATTTAACATCTCTACTTGGTTATATTTGAAAAAGGCAATCCCTTTTTTCCCTACACCACTTAAACGAACCTCTACACCAGCATCTTTGTACTCTTGCATGATTTTATTCGCTTCTTTAATGGTTTGATGGTTAAATCCACCACAAAGACCTTTATCAGATGTTACAAAGACAATATCAACTCTCTTAGGATTTTTGTTCTCTTTCATAAAAACATTATCAATCCCATCTTCATTACTCTGTTTCATCTTCTGTGCAATCTCGGTTAACAACTCTGTTAACTTAGTGGCATAAACTTTAGAACGACTAGCAACCTCTTCTGCTCTTTTAAGTTTAGCCGATGAAACAAGTTTCATCGCACGCGTGGTCTTTTGAGTACCTTTAACACTCGAAATTTTACGCTTAATCTCTTTTAAGTTAGCCATATTTTAGCCCTCTTATGCAGTAAAAGATTCTTTAAAATCTTCAATCGCTTTTTTCAAATCAACTTCATTTTCATCAGTGATTTTTTTGTTCTCTCTAATGCTATCTACAACTGAAGAGTATTTTGCATCCATAAATGGATAGAGTTCAGCTTCAAATTTAGTTACAGCTGAAATAGCAATATCATCAAGATACCCTTTAACCCCTGCAAAAATCATAATAACTTGTTTCTCAATAGGTACAGGAGAATAAGGTCCTTGTTTAAGAACTTCAACCATTCTTGCACCTCTTTCAAGTTGTGCTCTACTGTGTTCATCAAGGTCAGAAGCAAACTGTGCAAATGCTTGAAGCTCACGGTAAGAAGCAAGGTCAAGTCTAAGTGTACCTGCTACTTGTTTAGTAGCTTTAATCTGTGCAGCTCCACCAACACGTGATACTGAAAGTCCCACGTTAATCGCAGGTCTTACACCTGAGTTAAAGAGGTCAGTCTCTAAGAAGATTTGTCCATCAGTAATAGAAATAACATTGGTTGGAATATATGCAGCAACATCACCTGCTTGAGTCTCAATGATTGGGAACGCAGTAATTGAACCTGCACCATTTGCATCACTTAACTTTGCTGCTCTCTCAAGAAGTCTTGAGTGAAGATAGAAAACATCACCAGGGTATGCCTCTCGACCTGGAGGTCTTCTTAGAATAAGTGACATCTCACGGTAAGCAACAGCATGTTTTGTAAGGTCATCATAAAAGATAACTGCATGTCTGCTAGAGTGCATGTAATATTCAGCTAAAGTAACCCCTGCGTAAGGTGCTAAAAATTGGAATGCTGCTGAATCTGATGCAGAAGCGTTAACAATAATTGAATACTCCATTGCTCCAGCCTCTTCTAATTTTTTAACCAATGATGCAACAGTTGACTGTTTTTGACCAATTGCTACATAGATACATATTACATCTTGACCTTTTTGATTGATGATAGTATCAATCGCTAAAGTTGTTTTACCTGTCTGTCTATCACCAATGATAAGCTCTCTTTGCCCACGTCCAACTGGTACCAATGCATCAATCGCTTTAATACCTGTTTGAAGAGGCTCATGAACTGACTTTCTAGCCATAATTCCAGGAGCTTTATCTTCAATAAGTCTTGACTCTGTTGTCTCAATTGGACCCTTACCATCAACTGGCTCTCCAAGAGGATTAACAACACGACCAAGCATTGCATCACCCACAGGCATTTTAAGAAGTTCACCTGTTCTTTTAACGCTCATACCTTCAACGATACCTGCCATAGAACCAAGAACAACGATACCTACACTCGCCTCTTCTAGGTTAAGAACCATACCTAAAACACCTGTTTCAAACTCTACGACTTCACCCGCCATAACATTGTTAAGACCATATACAGATGTAATTCCATCTGCAACCCCTACTACTTTACCAACTTCGTTGATATCCACATCAATTTCAAAATTTGCGATTCTCTCTTTAATTATTGAAGAGATTTCGTCTGCTTGTAATTTGTTTGCCACTGCAACTCCTTCCGTTAGATTACTTTTTTATAATGATTTTGTAATAAAATCAATTAACTGTTCTTTAACTCTCTGCTTAGAGAAGTTTACCTCTATACCCAAATCTTCAACTGAAACTTTAATTCCATCTATATCAGATTTCTCTTGTGTCAATTTAACAGTTGCACCATTTGTATATTTAGATAGTGTCTCTTGTAACTCTTTAAGCTCTGTAGCTTTAAGTTTGTTACTAGAGGTTACCACACCTTCATATTTATTGGTCTCAATTTGAATAGCTTGTTTTAAAACTTTAGCAATAGTTGGTAAGAGGTCTAAACGACCATTCTCACCAATAATTTTAATAAAATTTACCAACTTAACATCTGCATCACTCCCTAAACTCTCAACAACCATAGCTGTTTTTTGTTCATTTGAAACTAAAGGAGAGGTTAAATTTTCTTCAACAGCACTATCAGAGAAAGCTTCAGCCATTCCAAGAAGAATCTTAGAAAAATTAGCTCTCTCTTTTTTGGTTGTTGAATCAACAAGTGCATTTACATATCGTTTAGCAATTAACTCTTCCATTACGCCACCTTATTTGAGATAAGTGAAACTACTTTAGACTCATCTACAGCAATATCATCATTCCCAAAACCATCATTTAACAGTGAGTTAATGGTCGCTCTGGTTGCTTTTTTAGCTTCTAATTCTTGTTTTTCTCTAGCTTGTTTCTCCAATTGAAGAAGAGTAGCATCATTTTTTTCACTAATATTTGCTGATAAAATTTTAGCTTCATTTCCAGCATCTAATAAAATCTCTTTAGCTCTCTCTTCAGCTTTTACTAAATTCTCTTCAGCAAGTAAACGCTCATTTTTAGAAGCTTGAAGTTTCGCTTCAATCTCCTCTAACCGATTAGCAATACCTTGTGAGCGTCCTACAAAAAATGCTTTAATAGGATTTGCAACTAAATAATAGATAAGAGCAGCAAAAATAGAAAAATTTAAAACTCTATAGAAGAAATCAGAGTTAAACATGCTAATATCATGATGCTCTCCATGTCCAGCCAATACCAATGAAGGCACTAAAACAGTTGCGATTAACGCTATATTTTTAATTCTCATCATCTCTCCTATAGGCTACTTAATTTAGATTGTAAAGTCTCTTTAAAAACTGGTAGTTGTGCAGAGAGTTCATTTTTTAAACTCTCTTGCTCAGTTTCAAGTTCTGCCATAAATACTGCATTACTTGCATCGAGTTCTTTCACTTTACTCTCTATTTTACTATCTGCTAAAGCTTTCGCTTCATTGACAGCTTTTTCTCTGATTGCATTTGCTTCAGCTTTCGCTTTAGCCAATACTTCATCAGCTTTTGCATTCAGTCCACTATTATTAGCCACCATCTCTTCTGCATTTTTTAAATCGTTTGCTATCCTCTCATCTCTATCGTCCATGAACTTCAAAAGAGGCTGAAACAGCATTGTATTTAATAAAAAGAGTAGAGAGAAGAAAACAACAAGAACGAACAACATCAAACCGGGATTCAAGTCAAGCATTCAAACTCCTCCAAAAAATTTTGCGTATTATATCTTGGATAGAGTAATGATTTGATTAATATTTTGTTATATCATGAGTATTTTAAACGCATCTTCAAAGAGAATGTTTATGTGTCTATTTTGGTAACATATTGAGAAATTTTTCAACCTCTTCTGAATTTTTGAAGTTTATCTCTAAAGCGTTATTTTTAACCTTAAATCTAAAAGGTAAACGTTCTTTTATCTCTCTCTCAAAGCTATTTACAAATGTAGATGGCTTCTCCTGAATAGGAACAGACTCTTCTTCACTATTGATAGCCTTTCTCTTTTTAGCCAACATCTCACTCTCTCGAACAGAGAGTTTTTGACCTATGATTGTATCAACTAATATTTTTTGCTCTTTTTCACTAAAACCAACCAAAACTTTAGCATGTCCTTGTGAAATATCTCCATCTGTCAATCTCTTTTGAACATAGGTCGAAAGAGAGAGAAGTCTTAAAGTATTGGTGATTTGAGAGCGACTCTTATTTACCACATCAGAGAGTTCATCATGTGTAATCTTATAAACCTTAATAAGCTCATCATAAGAGTAAGCTAACTCAATAGCATTAAGGTTCTCTCTTTGAATATTTTCAATAAGAGCTAACTCTCTTAATTTAACATCATCAATATCTACATCTGCAACTACAGCTTTAATAGTCTCTAAATTTGCAAGTTTATGTGCTCGTAATCTTCTCTCACCTGCAACAAGTAGATAACCATTATCTTTCTCAATAACAACAATAGGTTGCAACAGACCATGACGAACAATAGAGTCACTTAACTCTTGAAGTGCTTCACTCTCAAATGTTTTTCTTGGTTGATAAGGGTTTGGTGAAATCTCATCAACATTAATCTCACGTATTGCATCACCATCACTATACGATGAACCCATCTCGCTCTCATAAACTTGTCCAACCTCTTCTAAAATTGCACCTAAACCTCTACCTAATGCCATCTTTTAGCCTTTTTGCATCTTCAATGCTTGTTTTTTTGCACTGTTTGTTGATTTAACAATTGACTTTGCCAAATCAACATAAGCAGCTGCACCTTTAGATTTTTTTGCATACTCAGTAACAGGTTTTCCATAACTTGGAGACTCTGCCACTTTAATGTTTCTAGGCACAATTAAAACCTCTTTTTTCTTTGTTAAAAAGAGTTTATCTTTAAAATGGTGCGACAGATCTTCTAATACCTGCTTTGAAAGATTATTTTGATTAGAAAACATAGTTGGTAAGAAACCTTTTATTGTTAACTTAGGATTAATAGACCTTTTCAAAAGATTAATTGTGTTCAAAAGTTGTGCCAGACCTTCAAGTGCAAAAAATTCACACTGAATAGGAATAATTACCGAATCAGCAGCTCCCAAAGAGTTAATAGTAATAGGACCCAAAGCTGGAGGAGAGTCAATAATGATATAGTGATACTTCTCTTTAATTGGCTTAATGGCTTTTTTTAAAAGCAGTTCACGATTTTTTTTATTTGGGTCATAAAACTCTTTCTCAACACCAACCAAACCAATATTTGCAGGAACTATATCTAAATTCTTAAAATCTGATTTTAATATAACATCAGACATCTTTTTAATACCAACCAAAACATGATAGATATTGTACTCATAATCATTACGATTGAAGCCTAAACTAGTAGTAGCATTTGTTTGTGGGTCAGCATCAATCAAGAGAACTCTTTTACCACTTTGTGCCAATGCTGCAGCGAGGTTAACGGCTGTTGTTGTCTTCCCTACTCCACCCTTCTGATTTGCTATTGTTATTACTTCACTCATCTTATACTATATACCCTCTTATTATCAATTATTAATGCTCCATCTTCCGATAGAATTGCTTTTTTAAGGGACTTCAACTTCCCATCAACATGAGTAAAATACTCTTTGTTTCTATGAAATTCTATCTTATATAGACTAAATATATGCTTCCAACTTGGAGAGTTTTCTAAAGAGAATAGATACTCTTTTAGCAAAGATTGTGGCTCAACATTGAGATTTAATGCTTTGAAGCTATTTGAATTTTTTTGTAAATTTATTCCCATTCCACAAACTAAAATATTATCAATTTTTTTTGTTATGGTTCCACCAATTTTATGTGAATCTTGGTATAAATCGTTAGGCCATTTAAGCCAAATGTTGCTATCTTTTTCACAAAGTATCTCTTTCATGATATATGAAAAATAGATGGAGGCTGAACTCAAAGGTAAATCTTTAGGTAAATCATCTAAATTTAGAGCAAAAGAGAAAAAAAGGTTTCCCTCTCCTCCCTCCCAAGAGTTGTTTCGACTTCCTACACCTTTAGTCTGCTCTTTAGCCATCACACAGATAGGTGCTTCTAACCGTTTTGATTTTAGCTCCTCTAGTAAGTAAAGTTGTGTAGATTCCAAATTATTAAAGCAGAGAAGTTCCAACTTTTAACCCTCTTCCTACACAGTATCCCTTTGCATTGACAGCTTTTTTAGATGGTGGTTGCAAAACTCCTATCTCCAAAGAGCCTTTTTGACACCCTACGACAATGGTTTCATCTCTAATCTCTAAAATAACTCCCATCGTGTTTACGCTACTCTCTTCTAATAAAGTAACCTCTTTTACTTTAAGACCTCCCTCCAAAAAGACCCCTGGCCACCCCTCAAAAGCTCTATACTTCTCATAAAAATTTGAAGCAGAGCGAAAATCAACCAACCCATCCTCTTTTTTAATCTTCTTGCAGTGTGTTGCCAAGGCTCTGTTCTGCTCCATTGGTGCAAGGGTTTCAAATCGGTGCAGAACATCAGTTATTAAGCTACATGCATCACTACTCAATTGACTCATCAGTTCAGGTAAAAGCATCGTTTTAGGAATTTTAAAATATCGATACCCTAAAATTGGGCCAGAGTCTAGCCCCTCTTCCATTAACATCGCTGTTACCCCTGTAAACTCATCTCCATTTAAAAGCGACTGTTGCACAGGACTAGCCCCACGATATTGAGGCAAAAGAGAAGCATGAAGGTTAATACAAGGGGCAATATCTAAAATAGATTTAGGTAAAAGTTGCCCAAATGCTGCTACAACTATGAAGTCTGGTTTCGCCTCTACAATAGCATCATATATACCATCATCTGAAAGTTTTTCAGGTTGTAAAATAGCTAGACCATTCTCCTGTGCCAATACTTTTACCTCTGGAGCCTTCAACTCCCCTCTTCTTCCAGCTTTTCGGTCTGGTTGAGTAATTACCAAAGGTATAGTTATCTCTTTATCATCAATAAGTGCTTGAAGTATCTCTTTTGCATAATGAGGGGTTCCCATATAGACTATTTTCAATTTCTCTCCTCAAATTTTATTCATCAAATTATAGCGATATTTTTTAAGACATCTCTCAAAAAACTCAAAAAATCTATCTTGCTATAGTTAACGCTATTCACAAAGAGAGATAACCTAACTACTAAGGTATTAAATATCCAAATTTCTTAAAAATCTCTTCTGCCTCTTTAGAGAAGATAAAGGCATAAAAAAGAGCAACAGCACTGCTCTTCTCTCCATGTTTTAAAATAACAATCCCTTGATCAATAGGGCTATATAGAGTAGTATCAATCTCACTCCAATTGATACCTTTTTTAAAGTGTGCCATCTTAGGTGAGTAGAGAGCTGATTTAGCAATAATACCTATATCGGTTGCTTTAATTGCATAGGTTACAGTTTGAGAAATAGACTCCCCATAGACAAACTTTGGCTTTAACTCCTCTAAAAGTTTTGCACTCTTCAACGCTTCAAACGCTGCAACACCATAAGGGGCTGTTTTAGGGTTTGCAATGGCAATTCGTTTAATCTTTTTATCTTTTAGAAGTGCCATACCTTTAGAGAAATCTTGCTTCTTCTTAGATAGAAATGCCAAAGAGCCTTGTGCGTAAACCAGAGGTCGAGTAGTAGCAAACCCTTTTTTATAGAGTGTTTGAGGGTACATCATATTTGCACCCATCAATATATCATAAGGGGCATTATGTTGAATTTGAGCTGTGAGTTTACCTGTTCCACCTAAGATAATTTGTACATCAATCTTAGGGTATAGCTTGTGGAACTCTTTTTTTAAATCATCAATTGCATAGGAGACATTAGCTGCTAATGCAACGGTAATTTTCTCGGCAAAAAGAGAGTTAGAAAAGAGTAAAAATAGTAGAATTTTTAGTTTCATAGAGAACTCCTTTTAAAATAGATAGTTTAACTCAAAACGGACATCTGTATAAGAGGGATTGAGTTTTTTTGTGCCATCTTTGGCAACTGTTTCTTTATTACCCACTACACGCACTAAACGTACTTTTGCATAGAGATTAGAAATAGAGTAAAACTGCTTAATAAGGTCAAGTTGATAGACATTACTATCGTCTTGAACTCCTGACCATAAAACTTACCTTTAGTTAGCATCTCTGACAAACTATTAACATCTTTAGGAGTCTCTAAAAAAGTGACTGTTGATACTCCATTTCATTTTTTCCTAAAAAGTGTCCCACCCTTTTGAACTCCATCAAGTAAGAAACTTTTTATATCATTAAGCCCAAAACCTGTAGATAAAAACATCTTTTTATTATGTTTTAGTAAGAAATTAGCTGCTTTTAGTTTGGTTACTATTCCACCTGTTGCAAACTCATTGTTGGCTGTGGTAGGAGCATCTAACTCCTCTTGTGAAATATAGTTTACCTCTTTTCGTACCTTTGCATCACTGAACTCTCGGGGATTTTTATCATATAGAGCATCAATATCAGACAAAATAACTAATAAATCGGCATTAAAATTATAGGTTACATAAGCTGAGAGTTGGTCATTGTCTCCAAAGACTAGCTCCTCTGTTGCAATGACATCATTCTCATTAATAATAGGTACAATCTTATGCTCTAAAAGTCTATTAATTGCTACTTGTGCCAATTCTGTTCGCTTTTTGGAGTCTAAATCGGCAGAGCTTAAAAGCACTTGAGAGCAGACAATATTATAGTATGCGAACTTCTCTTGATACATTTTAAGTAGTAGAGGTTGACCTATGGCTGCTAGAGCTTGTTTATTTCCAATATCATATCTATCAAGAGGTAAAACCGTATAACCAGCTGAGACAGCTCCAGAGCTTACCAAAATAACCTCTTTATCTCTCTTCATCAAAGAGACAATAAGCTCGACCAAATCTAACATTCGCTCTTTAGAGACAGCTCCATCTTCACTAAGAACATGAGAACCAACTTTTATGACAATACGGTCAAACTCCATTATGCCTCTTTTTCATCATTATTAACAGCTATTACATAATTTTTAAGGGTATAGCGTAACGTTTCAGTATTTAGCTGTGAAACTGATGAGATTGGTAAAACAAAGAGTGGTTTCTCTTTTGGTAAATCTACTCCAAAATCCTCTTCAAAACCGTAAGATATATACTCTTTATTGGCTTTAAACTTTTGTAATATCTTATTTGAACTCAAACCAATATCTTCTAAAAATTGCTCTACTAAAACGTTTAACTCTTCTGCTTGAAAGGTATCACACTTGGTAATGGCAACAGCAAATGGTCGTCTAGCCAACTCATCAGAATAGCGTTGAAGCTCTACCAAAAGGGTCTCATATTGGTACTTCATCTCTCTATAGTTTGCAGCATCAACCAAAAGTAGCAAGGTCTTGGTTCGTTCAATATGTTTTAAAAACTCTAAACCCAATCCACGACCATCTGATGCACCCTCAATAATTCCTGGAATATCTGCCATCATAAATGAGTCATACTCTCCCACATTTACCACACCAAGGTTTGGGGTAAGTGTTGTAAACTCATAAGATGCAACTTTTGGTTTTGCATTTGAAATGGTAGAGATGAGTGTAGATTTTCCGACACTTGGGTAACCCACTAGACCAACATCGGCTATCATCTTCATCTCTAGTCTAATCTCTTTTGTCACACCAGGAAGCCCTGGTTGTGCGTAGGTTGGTCTTTGGTTAGAGGCGTTTTTAAAGTGCATGTTTCCAAGTCCACCTTTTCCCCCCTCTAAAAAGAGAACTCTCTCTCCCTCTTCTACCAAGTCATAAAGGATTTCACCTGTTAAAGCATCAATAACTTGTGTTCCAGGAGGTACAACAATATCAACCGACTTACCTTTACGACCATAACGCTTACGACCCTCACCTGGACGACCATTTTCAGCTCTTATATGCTTACGACCTCTTAACGCAGAGAGCGTATCGGTATTGTTATCTACTACAAAATAGATATTTCCACCTTTTCCACCATCTCCACCATCTGGTCCACCTTTGACTACAAACTTCTCTGTCCAAAATGAGACACACCCTGCCCCACCTTTACCTGAACTTAACATTATATCGACACTATCTACGAACATATACTTCCTTTGCTGTATCTACAGCTTTTTAATTATTGGAATTATATCTAAAACTTACTATGCGTCTGATGGAGTGTTTTAATTCGTTGCTCTAAGGCATCTAAGATGTTAATAATTTGATTTTGAAGTGCATAAAACTCTGCCATGTGGTGAGAACCTATCTCATCGGTACTTCTAATTTCAGCTAAAATATTTCGTAATTTTTCTCTTCTCTCTTTAGCTACCTTTAAATCCAATACCGAAACTTTGGTATCAATTTTATTTACTATATCATACCATCTGTTTATTTTTCTTCGTCCATAGAGGTGAATAGCAGGAATGACCACCTCAATAAAGAATCCAAATATCATAAGAACTGGAAAGAAAAAACGTACAATATAGTTGTGTAATTTATTTAAACTTTGAGCTAACCAATAGTTAAAATGCTCTTCATAATAGTTACTAGGTTCTCTAAAATATCTTTTAGATGCTCTATGCTGTTTAATCTTTAATAAGGAGGCATTAGGAAAAGTGTTTTCAGCATGAAATACCCCTACTTTTTTATGTAATTTATGAGCAATTTTTAACATTAGCCGTACCATATTATCTGATGCACCATGTGTAGCTAAGAGTGTATTTTTGGCTAAAAGTTTATAGGTCTGTTTTGGAAGATTTTTTTTCATATCAAATGCATTTTTATATAGTGTGACTATCTCAAAGTGTTTATTACGTTTTAAAAAAAACTGTTTGTATGACTCCGAAGCTTTAAAATTTAAAAGATTTACCCCCTCCATACTCATGAGTTCACTCAAGAGTGGAGCATCGGCAGAGGCGATATAGAACATTGCATCAATATCACCACTTTTGAGATACTTTACTGCCCTGCTACTTGGAAGATGATAGAATTTTGAGTTAAATCCATTAATTCCTACCAAATCTAAAAGCTCTAATGTTACAGGCAAAATACCACTACCCTTTTCACAAATAGCAACTCTTTTTCCCTTTAAATCTTTAAGATCTTTTATATGAGTACCTTTATAAAAAATCCAAATTGGTTCATACATAATATTAGCTAAAGCTAAAACACCTTTTTTCTCTGTTCCACCTTGAACAAAAGAGAAATCGACCTCATCTTTAAGTAGTCGCTCTTGAGCATCGACACTCCCTTTGGTCTCTACCAACTGTAACTTTATACCATGTTTCTTAAACTCTTTTGCATACTCTTTTGCATATCCAGCATAGGCATCTACCCTTGAACCAATGGCTATTTTTATAACCTTTTTGTGGTTAGTACTATCTACTACAACATACAAAATAGGCAAGAGTACTAAAATGATAAAGAGTAAAATTAATTTAAGTGTTTTCATGTGCTAGAGATTTCCTTTTAATATTATTTATTATATCAAAAAAAAGTCTTTTTATGTTATAATTCGTGTTAGGTGTGACAGGTAGTTGCTGGTGGTGGTAACACCACGAGAGGAAAGTCCGTGCTACACATGAGACAGAGCTCCATCTAACAGATGGCCAGAGTAATCTGAGGGCAAGTGCAACAGAGAGTAGTCAGCCATCTATCCTTTGAAGATTAACTCTTCTTCCCTACCCCCTATTTCTAGGGTAGATGGTCAAGGTGAAAGGGTGAGGTAAGAGCTCACCAGTGCCTATGGTAACATAGGTAGCTAGGTAAACCCTGTTCGTAGCAAGAAGCAATGGTATTGAGTCTCATTAAGTCATTGGATTGACAAAACTGCTTCGCTTGAGCGTATGGGCAACCATACGCCTAGATAAATAACTACCCACGACAGAACACGGCTTATCGTCACACCTAATCTATCGACTCTATTGAGGAGCCATCACGCCACCTCCTGTAGAGAGCATTAGAAGTGGCATAAGCAATCCTGTTAAATTTTTATCGTTAACCATTAATTCACCATCTTTTAAAGTAGCATCAACAATATAGCTATCTTTACTATCTTTTACAAACCCCTGCATAATACCCATTGAAATTTGTTGTTTTAACATCTCTGCATCAGGTAGAGCTTCAATATGTCTCTTATTTAATATTACATCTAATTTTGCATTTAAAAGTTCTAATAATTTTGATTGGACTTCTATTTCAAGCTCTTTCATACTTTTACTAAAATCAAGGTCACCTGCATAGACTATTTCAACTTTTGCACTACTCTTTTTGGTATCTTTAGTTTTAGCACTTAATCCATAGCTAATAGTTGTTTTATCTTTAATAAGCATACTATTTAAGGAGTTCAAAATTTTTCCTATCATCTCCTCTTGCAATATAGCTAATTTTGAATAGATAGCCTCTACCTCTTTTTGAGTAGTTCCTACCACATCTTTAATAAGTTCAGACTGCTTTTTCTGCATCTCTTCTGATGCCTTTTGAAATGCTATTAACCCATCTACTCCAATACCTTTCATATTGAGGTCAAAATCAACACTTTGAATATCTGGAAAATCGGTTGGTAGTTTTGTATCTTTTAAATCCAAATCTCCATGAACCATTGAACTAATACTACTCTTGCCATCACGATGTGTCTTTACTATTACATCAAGGGCTGTGTGAATAGATTGAATATTGGAACTGCTATCATGAAACAGCATATCAGCTACTCTAAAATTAATATCTCCCAACATAAATGCATTTTCTATAAACTCTTCAAGCTTAACATCTACTGCTACATCTTTTAACTTTAACTCTATATCTTCATTAATATTTTTCAACTCTAACGATGCAAAACTAAACTTACCGTCACCACTAAAGTTCTCTAAGCTACTCTGCCCCTCAATACTCAACGGTGACAACTTTAACTCTGTACCACTCTCTTTTAATATAATGGGTGAAGATACTACACTATAGTCTGCATTTTGAGCAAAATCTACTCTCATATCACTTACAATAGTTATATCATCTTTAATAGATTTTAAAAACTCACTCTTTGTGTTATCTTTTAAAATTTCACTAATCTTAAACTCTTTATGCATCTTTGATAACCCAAAACCAAAACCATTTTTAAAAAAGAGAGGTCCATGTTCTATGGTATAGTTCATCACCAAAGGCTTAAAAGAGTCATCTAAAATCTCTTTTAATAGTGGGTCAGTAACCTCTACTCCAATCTCTGCTTCTGACTCAAAAAAGCCTTTTTTGTAACTTCTTACTTTGTAACTTATCCCTTTATCGGCATAGATTAGATTTGTTTTATTAATCTGTGTCTGTAAAGCACCTTCTGTCTGCTCTGAAATTATATAAGTTCCACCTAACCATATAGCAAGTAGAGATAGAGTGGCTATAGATATTTTTTTCATTTTCTTCCTTAAAATTGATTTATGAAATTGTATCTAAACTTTGATATAATCCAAAAAATTAAATAAGAGAAACAAATGAAAAGAATATTTTTACTACTAAGCCCTATACTCCTTTTTGCTAAAGTTCACTACGCAAAAGTAGAACCAATAGAGAGTATTACTCTAAAATCTGCTGTCTCTGCACAGGTGACTCAAGCAAAAATAGAACTAGAGGGTAGAACTGTTTTTGGTACTATTATTAGACTAGATGACAAACTAGATAGAGAGAAACTAAAAAGCTCAAAAGAGTCTCTTGCACTTGTTAAGAGTATGATATCTATTAATCAAAAGATTTTAATAGCTCTTAAAGAGTCTCTAAAACTACAAAAAGCCTACTACTCTAAAATGCAAACCATTGCTTCTGCCTCAAAGAGCCAAAAAGACAACAGCTTTTATGCCTATACCAATGCTAAGACTCAATATCTATCTACAAAAGAGAAGATAGATAATCTAAAAAAACAGAAGTTAGATTTAAAGTTTGAGATAAATCGGTTAAAAGATAGTATCTCTAAAAAAAATATTATAGTTAACAAGAGGTTTCTCTACAAACTTTTGGTTCATAAAGGCGATTTTGTAAATATGGGAACACCACTTGCACAACTCAAAAACTTAACCTCTGCAAAATTAGTGCTTTTTTTAGAAGAAGATGAGTTAAAAGATATTAAAAAGAGAAAGATTTATATAGATGATAAGGCTACAAACTATAAAATTAACAAAATATGGAAAGTAACAGATGAGAAGTTTATCTCCTCTTATCGTAGTGAGATTATTATTAAAGCTCCCGAAGATAACTTTTCTACTCTTTTAAAGGTCGAATTAAGATGAATAAGATAAAAACAGCGTGTGGATTAGATTGTCCTGATGCGTGTGGTATTGTTGTTACAGAGTATGGAGATATAGAGGCTGATAGAGAACACCCAACCTCAAATGGTGCTTTATGCTCTTTAGTAAATAGATATATGTTAAAAGAGCCACGTATTACAACGGCTAGAATTGGTGATAAAGAGGTAAGTTTAGAGGAGGCTTTAGATGCAACAAAAGAGGCACTAGATAGCAACTCTAAACTACTTTGGCGTGGCTCTGGAAACTTTGGAGTAATGCAAGAGATAACCAATCTGCTCTTTGAGAAGATAGAGGGGACAACCACCAAAGGAACACTATGTGATGGTTCAGGAGATGCAGGAGTTGTAGAGGGTCGAGAGGTTAATCGTATTTTACCACCAGAGCAGATTGCAAATGCTGAAGTGGTTGTAGTTTGGGGTAAAAACATAACAGTTACAGCATCTCACCTTATGCCCTATTTAGAGGGTAAAAAGATAGTGGTTATTGACCCTATTAAAACTGCTATTGCAAAAATAGCCGATATACATCTTCAAATCTCTCCACGTTCAGACTTCTTTACAGCTGTTCTATTGGCACGTTTTGCACTTATGGGTGACTTTGAAGACCAAGAGTTTATAGAAGAACATGCATCTGACCATGATGAGTACTATGAGTTTACCCAAGAGTTTCGTATTCGCCCTATTTTAGAGTATATAGGTACAGACCTAGAAGAGATGGGTAAAATTTTAGAGATAATTAAAGATAAAAAAACTGTTTTTCTTATTGGAAATGGCGTTCAAAAATACTCTACAGGAGACTTAACACTACAAGCCATTGATTCATTGGCTGTCATCTTGGGTAAGTTTGGCAAAGAGGGGTGTGGTGTTGGATTTTTAGGGAACTCAAAACTTGGTTTTAAAAACCCTTTTGAAGTTAAAACTACCAAAGTACAAAAGGTAAATACCAAATTTGGAGATTTTAATACCGTACTTATTCAAGGTGGTAACCCTGTAGCTTCCATGCCCAACTCCAATCGAGTGATTAAAGAGCTAAAAAAGACAGATACCATTATCTACTTTGGACTCTATGAGAATGAGACCTCGTCAATGGCTGATATTGTTATTCCTGCTAAAAACTTCTTTGAAAAAGAGGATATTCGCCTAAGCTATGCCCACCACTATGTTACTCCCATGAGAGAAGTTCATGAGTGTAACTATGGAATTAGTGAGTATGAGTTTACAAATACCCTACTTCAAAAGTTTGGATTTGATGGTCTAAAGAGTGAAGAGTATTACCTAAACTTTTGGCTAGAGCAGTGTAAAAAAGAGAAAAATCACTACCTCTCTCCTTCCTACCAAGCGATACCTTATCAAGATGGTTTTGGAGAAGATGGTGGAGAGGAGTTTATATTTCCAGATGAGTTTGGAGATGATTTCATAAAAACAAAACAGTTTACACGAGCTAGAAGAAGGTCAAAAAAAGAGAAAACTATAGAGGATTATTGGCTACTAACCCCAAAATCTAATAAAGCTCTTAATACCCAATTTGTACGAGACAACCATGTAAAAATGAACTCCTCACTAGGTTTTAAAGAGGGGCAAGAGGTACGAGTCTATTCTGAATATGGAGAGTATAATTTTGTAGTTAAAATAGATGACGATATGAGAGATGACACCCTACTTATTACAGCAAACTCCAGAGGAGTTAACTTTTTAACCCCTAGCATTATCTCCCAAAAGGGAGACTCTGCTTGTTATCAAGAGGTCAAAGTTAAAGTAGAGGCTCTATCCTCATAACTCTCTAATAGAAACTCATCTAAATCATTCGCTAAAAATAGAGGGTTTCTGTAGTTGCTCTCT
>JALSQJ010000035.1 GCA_026985495.1 Campylobacteraceae bacterium | reverse complement strand
AGTTGTAATAGATAAATACTACCAAAGCCAATGGTAATGTTACGTTAATATTTGAAGTTGGAGACTCAAAACCAGGAATAATTCCTACAAGGTTAGAGATGAGTACAAAAAGACCAACTGTAGCTACAAGTGGTAAATATTCTCTAGCAAGTTTTTCACCAATGGTATCTTTACCCATAGAGATTACACCTTCAAGGAACGCTTCCATAAAGTTTTGAGCACCTGTAGGTACTGCTCTTAATTGTGTCGATGCGTATTTAGCTAAAAGTAAAACAAGTCCCATTACTAAGAGTAAATGAGCCACAACCATAGCTGTTCCGTGTCCTGTAAAGGCACCTAATAAAGTCCATACACCTTCCATATATCCATCCTATGTTACAAAATAATTTGGGGGATTATAGCTTAGAAAGCCTTAGCTTTTAGTTATGGTTGTTATAAATTGAGCTTAATCCTCAAAGAGAGAATTTTAGAGTCATAATTGAGTATTTTAGTGACATTAAAAGTGAAAATTTTCACCTAAATAATACTTAATTACATTTTTATCATTTTTTATCTCTTCACTTGTTCCACTTGCCAACATCTCACCACTTCTCATTACAAAAGCTCTGTCACAAATACCTAACGTTTCTCGAACATTATGGTCGGTAATTAGTACACCCATATTGAGTTTAATTAGCTCTCGAATAATCCCTTGAATATCTTCAACAGCAATAGGGTCAACCCCTGCAAAAGGTTCATCAAGTAGCAGAAACTTTGGTTCTGCTACTAAGGCTCTAGCAATCTCAACACGTCGTCGCTCACCACCAGAGAGTTGCACTCCTAAACGTTTACGAATTGGCTCAATATTAAAGAGATTTAAGAGGTTTTCAATTCTCTCTTGAGCCATTTTTTTATCTATTTTCATAGCCTCTGATGCCATAAAAAGATTATCTTCTACCGATAAATCTTTAAAGATACTTGACTCTTGAGGTAGATACCCAATACCCAATTTGGCTCTTTGACTTAGAGGCATCTTTGTTATATCTTCATTATCTATTGTCACACTACCTTTTGTTGCATCGGTTAGACCACAAATCATATAAAACGAAGTTGTTTTACCTGCACCATTTGGACCTAGTAGCCCTACAATCTCACGAGAAGAGACCTTTAGAGAGACATCATGAACAATGGTTGTCTTTTTGATGGTTTTCGATAGATGTTTCGCTTCAAGTGTATGTATTTTATCCATTAACTCTTCTCAATAGTATATTTTCGCTTCTCTTCAAATGGGGTAATACTCACTGTAAATAGCTCATATCCTGCACCAATTAAAAAGGCTTTTAACGAATCGTCGCCCCATTCTACCATGTGCCACCCCTCTTTGTCAAACTCTTCAAAGAGTCCAAGCTCCATAAACTCTTCATTTTCAATTCGATAGAGGTCATAGTGGTATAGATTTTCAGCATAACACTGTTGAAGTGAAAAGGTAGGAGAGGTCACCTCACTCTCAACACCTTTTACTTTAGCTATATGTTGCATTAATGTTGTCTTACCAGATGCTAAATCTCCTGTTAAAAAAACAATAGCACTCTTTGGTAGAAGCTCATCTAAATAGTCAACAACACTACCAAGCTCATCTAATGATGCAATTATCTCTCTTCTCATTAGGCAAAACTATTAGAGAATTTAACTATTTTTTCTAAATGTTTAGTCGCTTTTCCAGACTCAATACAGGCTCTTGTCATCTCTAACGCCTCTTTCATATCTGTTACAGAGCCATCAACAAAGAGTGCAAAAGCTGTATTTAGCAATACAATGTCAAGTTTAGCACCCTTCTCTACTCCTGCAAATATCTCACGAGTAATCATAGCATTATGAGTAGCATCTCCACCTAAAATCTCACCCTTTCCTGCCATTGAAAAACCAAAATCGGTAGGTCGAACCTCTCCAAATGAGACCCGTCCACTCTCTACATAGGCAAAAGGTGTTGTAGTTGCTAATGCAATTTCGTCCATACCATCATTTGAACTTACTACAAATGCACGAGTAATATCAAGCTCCAAAAGAGCATTTGCCATTCGCTCTATGTACTCTGGATGAAAAACACCTAAGAGATACTTCTTTGCTCCTGATGGATTGGTCAATGGTCCTAAAAGGTTAAAGATAGTTCGATGCTCTATCGACTTTCTAATAGGCATAATATGTTTCATGGCTGGGTGGTGGTTAATAGCAAAGATAAAACAGAACCCTGTCTCCTCTAACATCTTAACCTGTTGCTCTGTAGTTAAGTTTAGATTCATTCCCAATGCCTCTAAAAGGTCGGCTGAACCAGAGTTGGAGGTGATGCTTCGGTTACCATGTTTTGCAACCACTTTTCCCATAGCTGATAAGAGAAGTGCAACTGTAGTAGAGATATTAAAACTTCCACTCTTGTCACCACCTGTTCCAACTACATCTATCGCTTTTTCTCTAAGCTCATCACTTAAAGGTAACTTTACCGAATGTTCACGCATAACAGAGGCTGCTATTGCAATATCTTCTGCACTCTCACCTTTTTCATATAGGTCAATTAAAAATTGTCGTGCCTCTTGGGTAGAGAGTTCATTATTAAATAGTTTTTCAAATTTTTCTTTAGTGGTCATTTTTTCTCCAATTTAGCTAGATTAGTACCTACAACTCTTTTACATACTCATCTTTTTTACTTTTAGGAATAGTTTTAGTAGTTGGTATTTGAAGAACCTCATACTCTTTTGCACCCTTTAAGTACTCAATAGTTATCTTGTCTCCAATAGCAACATTTTTACTCGCTTTAGCTCTCATGTCATTAATTGAAACTACGCCACTCTTTACCATATCTGACGCAACTGTACGTCGTTTTACTACATTGACAGCTGCTAACCATTTATCTACTCTCATACCTAAACCTTATTACTGTTTAAACTCTTTTTCTGCTTTGTCTGCTTCAATAACACCTGTCATAGAGAGGTTTTCACCAACAATATAGTTTGCTTCTCTTAGCTCTTCAAAAACCTTTTTAGCCTCTTTTTTATCATACATTCCTGTATCGACAAGCATACCAAGAACATCATCTAAACTTTCACCCTCTTCTCTTTTTGCAATAGCCAAAAGAGTAACACGTTTCTCTATTGAAAGCTCTTCCACACTTACTCCTTAGTGAAGCTCTGCGTTAAGCTTAACTTCTCTTGTACTTCTTCTAACAATAACCTCACCTGTGGTTGAGTTTTGTCTAAAGTGAAGACCATTTAACCCTTGAAGTTCATCAGCTCTAAAGGTTGTTTTGTTCTCCAATATTGCCCCTGGGTTTGCCTCTTTAATAAGCTCTAACTGCTCTGGTGCAATTTTTACTTTTGTTCCTGCAAAGATTGCTAAACCACCATCTAAAATACAAGAGTCTCCAAGAGGAATACCACAAGTTGAATTTGCCCCAAGTAGTGTATTTTCTCCTATTGAGATTGGGTTACCATCAGTTCCACTAAGTACACCTAAAATACTTGCTCCTCCACCAACGTCACTTCCTGCACCAACAATTGCCGAACTAGAGATTCTACCCTCTACCATTACAGCACCTAGTGTACCTGCGTTAAAGTTGATATATGAAGCCCCTGGCATAACTGTTGTTCCTGATGCTAATTGAGCTCCCATTCTTACCTTGCTAGACTCTAATACTCTTGTGTTGTCAGCAGGGACAACATGTTGTAGATATCTTGGGAACTTATCTACAGAGTCAATGGTTGGGTAGGTTCCATTAAGTTTCATCTCAATCTCATTCTCTCTTAAATACTCTAACTCATAAGGTGTTCTACCAACCCACGCTACATTACTAAGAATACCAAATGCACCATTTAGGTTTACACTTCTAAGCTCTACTTTACTTAATGAGAGTGCATAGAGTTTAAGGTAAACAGCTTCAACACTCTTTGGTGCTTCATCTTCAAATAGAAAGACTATTCTAAAGTTTTTAGCCACATCTTCCATGTTTGCTAATACTTTTATCACTTGTACATTTTTGTGTGCTTCACCTATCGCCTCACCAATGTAAGGTGCAAATGCGTTCATTGCATTTTGAACAAAAGCATCATTAAGTGTAGCTGTAAATTCAGAACCTGAAAAATCAACTTCACAACCACTCTCTTGAAGTGCTTTTATAAAAACAGCTGCTGAACCGTAGTTCTCTTTCCAGTTAATCATTCCAAAATTTGCTTGAAGTACTTTGTCAGCATTTTTCTGACCTCTATCAACTCGTGCTATTGCAAATGCTATTGGCTCTTTGTAACCCTCTTGTGCTGTTACCTCTGCTACTAACGATTTAAACTCTTCTTGTCCATTTACTATTTCAATTGCCATCTTTATTTTACCTCTAAAATTTTATTGGCGTGATTATAGCTAATTTGGCTTATGTTAGTTTAGAAATTAGACTATTTTGATAATTTTGAATTCAATGGCATTTTGGGTAAAGGTGATTTTGTCGTTTCAATCCCCTTTATATCGGAGTGAAGAGCGTTAAACAAACGATATTTGAAAAAAGAAATGGTTAAAAATTATTTCCCTCGACCCTCTTTACTTTGCATATACTCTAAAAGCTCCTCTTTTTTAATGTTTAACTCTTTTATTACTTCATCAATAGATAGATTAAATTTCTCTATCATTCGTATTGCTGTCTCAAAAA
>JALSQJ010000034.1 GCA_026985495.1 Campylobacteraceae bacterium | reverse complement strand
GAGATTAGATAGACAGGTTCATCATAACTATGCATTTTTTACTCCTCAGAAGCAATCTTTGCTGAAGGCAACTTCTCTTCTAACATCTTTTTTAACTCTTCATCTAGCTCTTCTACTTTTGGTAAAACAATATTAGCTATCAAATATAGATTTCCATAAAGTGATGTCTTTCTATTGATAATACCTTTACCTCTTACTCTAAACTTCTGTCCATTTTTAGTATTTTGAGGGACTTTAATGGTAAGTTCATCATGAACAGAGGTATTAATGGTCACTTTACCACCAAAAAGAGCCTCTTTTAAAGGTACGTCCATGGTGAAGTATAGGTCATCATCTTTTCTCTCAAATATAGGTGATGGAGCAACCTCTACTTTAATAAGCAGGTCTCCTCTTTGCCCCATTCCACTGTTTCCCTTACCTCTTACTCTTAATGTTTCACCATTTTTAATACCAGCAGGAATTTTAATATCAAAACTATCACTATTAATAGAGACATGATGTTTTCCACCCAATACAGAGACAACAAATGGAATAGTAATGGTAGTTCTTTGGTCTAAGTCCATAGAGCCTCCACCACCAAAGCCTCCACCAAAACCAGAACTACCACCAAATATATTTTTTAGAATTTCATCTAAATCTACATTTCCAGATTGATTTCTAGCAAAATCATGGAAATTTTGACCACCAAAGATTTGGTCTCCATACATATCGTACTCATCTTTCTTCTTCTTATCAGAAAGCACTTCATACGCTGCATTAATCTCTTTAAACTTCTCAATAGCATCTTTATCTTTATTAACATCAGGATGATACTTTCGTGCTAATTTTCTATAAGCCTTTTTAATCTCATCTGCACTTGCACTCTCACTTACACCTAAAGTTTCATATAAACTTTTTGCCATTCTTCTACCTTCACTATAAATATTATAAGAATTATATCAAAAACTCTTAGTCTATGTCAATCAAGGTTGGTCTATTTTTTATCTAAACTCTTCATAAGTACAATTACAACAATTACACTAGGTAGCATTAAGAAAGAGAAGTATGGAATAAGTCTCAAAAGATGATTACTATTTAAATAGAAAAAGCCAAAAATCAGAACTCCATAAGCACCCAATCTATAGAAAGAGAAAGAGGGTTTAGCATCTTTTGTGGTTTGCAAAAATGAACGACGACTCTTTTTTAAATTGGCTCTCTCCTCTTTTACAACCTCTACTAATGTTTTTTCATCGTTATCTTTCGGCTCATCATCATACAAACTATATGGGTCTTCTAATTTATCTAATGTATCCCGTTCATCATCAGGAATAGAACCAACCTCTAATCGTCCTTGAACCATATTTTTGTAAGATTTTATGGAACCCAACATTATTAGAGCTGAAGATAGATAAGCCACTTGTGCATTTACAAGCCAATACTCTGCTCCCAAAAGATAGAGTATGACTACTATAAAAATATCTACTACCCCTAGAGCTAACAGTAACTGTTTCATTAATATTTATCATCCTCATCATCACTATCATCATATTTTCTATGACGATATCGTGGGTCATTCGCCAATTCATCTAACGACTTTTTCTGTTTCTCATACGCTTTATAGACATTTAAAATAGCTGCACCTACTCCAATAAATACCCCTATCCATAACAACCAAGAGATACCAAAAATATTTTTTAAAAATAGACCTAAGCCTACCCCAATTAAAACAGCAACCACCATTGAAATACCTAAACTAAGCCCATCGGCTGCCGAGACTACCTTTTTTAATTTTGGCTCTTCTTCTCTATTTGACATCATTTTCCTTTAACTCTTCTTTAATATCTTCTCTTCTCCATCGTGTAGGGTCTAAAAATGTATCGTCATGAATATGTTTAAACGACGCTCTAATCATCTTAAATACCCTAGAGTTCTCTCTCTCTAACTCCTCTAACCATATTTTAGTATTGGCTCTTGCATGAGGCATCTTTACATCTTTAAGCATAGCAGGACACGCTTCATCACCTATGGGTTGCAGGTTATTTTCATCGGCAAAAGCTCTTAGCTGCTTCTCTCTTGCTTCAATAAGAGGTCGAATAAGATGAAAGCCTCTATCAGTTTTATAGATAGGAGCCATTGCTCTCATAGTACCATTATAGAACATGTTCATAAAAAAGCTCTCTACAGTATCGTCAAAATGGTGTCCCAATGCTACTTTATTGAAACCATGTTTCTCTGCAAAAGTATATAAAGCCCCTCTTCTCATACGCGAAAAGTAGGAACAAAAAGAGGAGTTCTCTCGTATTGCCTCATTTGAAATCTCATAGATATTGGTCTCATACACACTATGCTTAATATTGTAAGTTTTGCAATGTTCAACCAAATAGTCATAACGCTCATTTGGCATTCCATAGTTAATAGTACAAGCTTCAAACTCAAACCTAAAAGGAGCATGACGCTGTATATGTTTCATAAGATGAATTAACGCTAACGAATCTTTCCCCCCACTTAATCCTACCAATACTTTATCACCCTCACCAATAAGCTTAAAAGTAGCATTGGTTTTACCCACCACACGCAACAGTTTTTTGGAGATATTCAATTTATTTTCTAATCTTCTAACCATATTTTTCCTCTATTGGTGCATTAAAATGAACCCTACTTTAATCTATCTTCTCAACCATATCTAAAATAAAGTTTGCAGAGATTTTTGCAGAGGTTACCATAAACTCATCAAAATCTACTCCTGCATCATCATTGGCTGTATCTGAAATGGCTCTTAAAATAAAAAATGGAACATCTAAAGCATCACACACAACAGCTACCGAAGCACCCTCCATCTCTAAGGCATCTGCCTCAAAATTTTTACTAATAAACTCTTTACGCTCATTAGAAGCTACAAATTGGTCACCTGTGGCAATTGTCCCCTCAATTAGAGATAAGCCACTCTGCTTAGCAACCTCTTTAGCAATAGTACGTAAATGCTTATCTGTCTCCACAAACTTAGAACCCTCTGGGACAAATCCAAAATCATGTCCAAAAATTGAAATATCTAAATCATGTTGACATAATTTATCGGCAATAATCAAATCGCCAATTTTAAGTGCTGGATTAATCGCTCCTGCTACACCTGAAAAAAGTAACGTATCACACTTAAACTTCTCTAAGAGTGTTGAAGCAGTTAAAGAGGAGAATACTTTCCCTATTTTTGAGTAGGCAATCACAAGCTCTTTTCCTTTATAAGTCGCTTCATAATAGCTATTATTGGCATACTCTACTTTAATGATATTTTCTACTTTTTCTAACAGTGGGGCAACCTCTTCAGGCATCGCACCCATAATGGCAATTTTACGCATATTTTAGCTTCCTAATCTTTTTTCGCAAATTATAGCTAAATCATCAAAAAAAGAATATAATACACCAAATAATTTATAACTAAAAATCATATAGGAAGATTATGAAAAAGATATTTTTAATACTCCTTTTAATTTTAGTTCACCATACAGAGGCAAAAGTTTTAGAGATTAATGGTCAACCTATATACAATACAAAACCATTTATTCAATACTCTCTTGGAAAAAATCTTACTGAAACAGTAGATGAACTAAAAAGTAAACAGTGGTATCCTAATAAAAAAAACTTTAATAGCTTAAAAAATTCAAACCTACCATATTGGGCAAAAATAGAGATAAAAAATATCTCAAATAGCTCTCTAACTTACTATCTAAAAGCTGAAAATCAATTTACTTACCATATTGAGTTTTTTTTAGTTGAAGATGGAAAAGTGGTTAAACATATCGAAGATGGTGTAATATCAAAAAATAGAAATAGAGCCTTCAATACAAACCATATGATATTTCCACTAACAATTAAAGCCCACTCTAACGCTACCATATATTTTAAAATTAAAAACTACAACAAAATAGATATTAACTTTATATTGGCTACTCAAGAGTATCTAACCGATTACTATCAAACCTATAACATTATAGAGGGTATCTTTTTTGGAGGTATGATTGTTATGACGCTCTACAACCTCTTTCTCTATTTTCTCTTAAAATTTAGAGCTTATCTCTACTATGTCGCTTATGTTTTTTGGCTAACTGTCTATTTTATAGGTCTATTTGGCTTCTCTCAACGATACTTTGAAGAATATACTTGGATTTTTTATATCTCATCTGGAGCCTTTTTTACCTTCTTAACACTATTTGTTCAATCTATCTTGAACCTTAAAGAAAAACTTCCTATAATACATAAAATTTTAAATATTTTTATACTCTATTTTATAGTTGCAACAGTAATTAATATTACTGTTCTTGAAGCAAAAGAGTTTATTTTTGCAGAGATTCTCTTTAACCTATTTTTTACATTAATACCAATTTTTATATCTATTATTATAGGAGCGACCTACTATTTAGCCTATAGAAGAGATTCAATTGCTAAATTTTACTCTATTGTCTGGAGTAGTATTGCTTTGATTGGACTACTTTTACCATTGGAATATCTAAATATTTTTACACTTAATATACCCTCTGACTATATTTTTCAATTTTTAACACTCTTTGAGGTACTCTGCTTCTCATTTATTCTATCTTTTAAAATAAAACTTATTGAACAAGAGAAGAAAAAACAAGAGAAGCTACTTGTTCAGCAAAATAAATTAGCTTCAATGGGTGAGATGATATCCATAATAGCCCACCAATGGAGACAACCTCTTTCAGAGATTAATGGAACTATTTTAAATATGGATATAGACTACAGAAAAGATAGACTCTCTCATGATAAATTTAACCATTACTTAGATGGATTAGAGTCCACAACTGCCTATATGTCTAGTACAATTAATGACTTTATGAACTTTTTTAAAAAAGATAAAAAATTTGAACAAATCAATATTTCAGATATTATCTCATCTACTCTTAATCTAATATTAACAAACAATAGAAAAGATATTGATATTATTTATAATAAAGAGGAGGATATAGAGTTAATCTCTTACAAATCAGAGTTAATACAAGCCCTACTTATTCTTATTAATAATGCCATTGATGCCTGTTGTGAAACTCCTCATAGAGAATCTAAAATTATTATAGAGACAAAAAAAGAGAAAAATAATCTTATTGTAACAGTTAAAGATAATGGCTCTGGAATTCCAAAAGATATCTTAGACAAAATCTACAACCCCTACTTTACAACCAAACATGAGTCTAAAGGTACAGGATTGGGTCTCTATATTTTAAAGATGATTATTGAACAGACTATGCATGGGAAAATCACTATTGAAAGTTCATCAAATGGTACAATATGTAACATATCCATTCCAAGAAATTGTGATATTCAATAACACTTTTTAAGCTAAGTTAAAGTTTTTTGTGTAAAAAATCTATTATTTTTTTAATATATACCCTAAATGTAACATATTTCTTGCTCTTTCTTAAAAATATAAATATAATAATTTTATCTTATATTACAATCAAAGGGAAAATATGATTACAAAGGCTATCACATTTACAATAGTGTCACTCTTCATAAGTGGCTGTGTAGGAACTATGAAAGTTGCACAAGAGGAGAGTAAAAAAGATTTAACCCCTAAGGGCATTACCACTAAAAATGCTAAACCCAAAAAAACAAAAGAGGTCAAAAAAGAGGTCAAGAACAATAAAAATAAAGATAAAAAGTAAAACTCTCTCTCTTCTTTAAATACTATAGAGCCTTTATAGCCTCTATAGTTGCCTCTAATGAAGCCATATCACTCACATTAAAATGTGGTTTTTTAGTCGCTTTTCTATTAAGCCCTTTTAAAACAGCTCCATGACCAAATTCAATATAGCAATCAACCTCATCATCAATATTTGCCATTGAGTGTTTATATTTTACAGGCAATACAAGTTGCTTAGGAAGTAACTCTAACGCCTCTGCTTTTGTAGAGTAAGGCTCTGCTGTTACATTTGAGATGACAGGTGCTATAAACTCATCTTTAATCATATCTTGAAGTTTCTCTGCTAATGGAGCTGAAGCACTCTCTAAGAGTGGACAGTGTGATGCTACTGACATATTAAGCAACATTGCTCTTTTTGCTTTTGCCTCTTTTAAGATAGGAGCTAAAAGCTCTAAATCTTTTTTTACTCCTGCAATAACAATTTGACCCTCTGAATTGTAATTAACTGCCCAAACTTGAAGCCCTGCATCTCTCTGCTCTTGACAAATTTTCTCAACAACTTCATCTGAAAGTCCCAATGAGACCATCATTCCTACCTCTTGTTTAGAACACGCCTCTGCCATAAGTTTACCACGAAGGTTAACCAACTCAACAGCATCAACTGCATCTAATGCACCACTTGCTACAAGTGCAGAGAACTCTCCTAGTGAGTGTCCCATGGTAAGAGTTGGTTTTATATCTATGGCATCACTAAAGAGTCTATGAGCAATAGTCGCCACAAGTAAAATAGCAGGTTGAGTAAACTCTGTTTGCCCCAACTCATCATTCTCTTCAAAAAGAAGTTTCTCAAAATCGATACCTGTACGTGTTGAAGCATCTGCTACCATCTGCTTTGCAACATCTGAATTTTCAAAAAAATCTCTCCCCATTCCCATAGCTTGAGAACCCTGACCTGCAAACAAAAATGCACATTTTACTGACATAGTAAACCCTTAAATTAAAATTTTGTTATTCTACCAAAAGAGTGGTTACGACATAATGAAATAGGTATAGTGATTAATTTAGTTTTTATCTGTTATAATCACAGTTAAATAATGATATATAGGATATTTTATGTACTTTAGAACCTTTTATTTTATACTTTTTATTGCAACAAGTCTGCTCTTTTTTCTCTCATCTTATACTCCTAATTTTACACTTCGCCTTTGTGACTCAATCTGTAAAGAGTCTCTAAGCTTAGAGTACATTCAACTAACTTCAATGATTGCATCTACAATTAGTCTAATTTTACTTGTTTTTTCCAACTACTACACCCAAAAACGTACCCTAATGGAAAAAGAGAGAATTGCAATAGAGAGATTAAATATAGAGAAGATTCATGCCGAGCTTGAAGCTCTTAAGAATTAGAGCTCTATACATGTTCCAATTCCTGAAGAGGTTAATACTTCAAGTAGTATTGAGTGTTCTACTCTACCATCTATAATATGTGCTTTTTTAACACCTCCTCTTAATGCTTCAATACATGCATCTACCTTTGGAACCATACCACCATTAATAGTTCCATCTAACTTTAGGGCTTCACTCTTCTCAATATCCATTGTTGAGATAAGATTCATATCTTTATCTAATACCCCTGGTGTATCGGTTAAAAATAGTATTTTTCGTGCATTTAGTGCAATGGCAACTTGACTAGCTGCTAAATCAGCATTAATATTAAACCCAGGGTGTCCAAGTGTTGAAGCTGATGCAATTGGTGCAACCACAGGTACAAAACCTTCACTAATCATCTTCTCTACCATTTCAGGATTTACATTTTTAATAGTTCCTGTGTAACCAAAGTTCTCAAAGTCTTTTGGAATTGCTTCTAAAAAATTGGCATCTTTACCCGAAATTCCAATAGCAGAACCACCTTGATTGTTAAGAAGTGAGACAATCTCTTTATTAATCTCTCCACTAAGCACCATTTCGGCTATACGCATCACCTCCTTTGTGGTTACACGCTGTCCATCTACAAACTTTGTATCTACACCCAAATCATTTAACAAATCAGTAATACTTTTCCCACCACCATGAACTATAATTGGTTTCATTCCTACTGTATGGAGTAGTACAATATCTTGTGCAAACTCTATTTTTAGCTCATCTGATGTCTGTGCAGAACCACCATACTTAATAACAATCTTTTCATCTCTAAACTTTTTAATATAAGGGAGTGCATCTAAAAGGGTCTTTACAACCTCTATTTTACTTTTCATTATTTATATACCTATCAACCTTCTCTAAGATTTCATTTTTAATCTCTAATTCTAACTGCATGACTGAAAGAGGTAACTTAAATGTTAACATTTTTACCTCATCTTTTTCTGTTACTAAAAGTGAAGTAGCACCTATCTCTTCCATTTTAATTTTTAACTCTTGTTCATTAAAATAGGCATGGTCATCTAAAAAAATCTCTGCGACTACTCCTTGTGGCAAGAAAGGTTTTAATCTCTCTGGGTTAGAGATGGCAGTAACCAATAACATCTTTTTTGTAGGATTTAGAAGAGTAACAATACGCTTATACTCTATCTCTTCATGAAGTGATATATCAGCTAGATATTTCATAAAAAAGAACTCTCTAAACGCTCCACTTGGAAATGGCATATAGTTTTTAACTATTTTTGGAAAAAGAAGTATCTCATATTTTTTTATATTAACACGATTAAAACCATCATCTAAAAAGATGACTTTTGCACCATTAGCTATTGCTTTCTCTACTGCTAATTTACGATTTTCACTAACAATTATAGAGGCATTAGGTAGAGATGTTGCCATAAGCATCGGCTCATCACCTGAGGCAAAGACATCAACTAAAATCTTTCCATTTCGACTCACCTCAACCAACCCCCTACTTTTTCGACCATACCCCCTAGATACAACTACTGCTCCATTATATCTCTTTGCCAATGCAATAACAAATGGTGTTTTTCCACTACCACCAACTGTTAAATTTCCTATACTAACAATAGGGACTTCATAACTTTTTTTAAAGGTGACTAAACGCCTTAACAACATAAAAGAGGCATAAATAAGTGAAAGTGGAGAGAGAATAAAAATAAGAACCCAATCAAAAAGATTTGGATTAAAGAAGAGTCTCTCAAAAAAAGAGACCATTTTACTATTTGCCATTAAATATGAGCATCTGCTACTTTTTTAACAGCTTCACAAACACGCATTACCTCTTCATCTGTCATTGAAGGATAATTTGGTAAAGACATTACACGTTGGAAACAACCAAGTGCAACAGAGTAGTCAAAGACTTTCATTGAGTATTTCTGTTTATAATACTCTGTTAAGTGCAGTGGCATATAGTGAACTGAAATATTAATACCCTCTTTTTTAAGCTCATTAACAAAGTGGTCACGGTTTTTATCTATCTCTACTATATATTGAGATATAACATCATTTTCAGATATATTAGGTAATTTAACATGATTTACCCCATTAAGCTCTTTGTTGTAAATTGATGCTATCTCTTTTCTTCTTTTTAAAGTACTCTCTAATGCTTCAAATTCTGCTAAACAGTACGCTGCTTCTATTTGACTAAGGTCATATTTCCACCCAATATCCACCACATCATATATATAGTTTACAGAGCCAAAAATATCACAATGTCTATTTTGCATTCCATGAAAACCTAAAAGTTTAGCTCTCTCATGTACATGTTCATCTTTAGTTACTAAAATTCCACCATTAACGGTAGGGTTACAGAGGTGAGGAGCAAAAGAGAAAACAGTAATATCAGCTCCTGTGTTACCAATATAATTTCCCTTATACTTAGCACCCATAGCATTTGAAGCATCTTCAATTACCTTTACATTATACTCTTTAGCCAATGCATAAACAGCTTCTAAATCAATGATACTACCAGCCATATGATTAAGAATAATAGCTTTTAACTTTTTACTCTTATTCTTTTTTAGTGCCTCTTCCAAATTTCTCAAATCAATATTGTAATTCTCTCCTTCAATATCAACAAAAATTGGTTCAGCATCAAAATGACGTACCGACTGAGGAACAGAAGGAAATACATTAATACTACATATAACTTTATCACCTCGCTTAAAGTCTAACGCACACATCGCTAAATGAAGAGCTGCTGTTCCACTTGTTGTTGCTAAAGCATGGTCACAACCAATGAAACTCTTAAACAGGTTTTCCAGTTTCTTCACTTTCCCATTGTCAGAAAAGGTCAAAACATCGTCTATATATTTTTTTGTATTCTCTTGAATCGATGGTTTAAAAAATTCTATTGTATTTTGCATTTTTTTCACTTTTTATTTAATTTTAGATTTTATATTAAGATTATACTCTATTAATATTAAATTTATGTTGAACATTATGTGTTTTATTGTGTTATTTTTAAATTATATAATAAATTTTATATTTTTTAAATATTTCTACTAAAAACAGTTAACATTAGCAAGTTTTTTAAGTTCCAAGCAAGAAAACCCTGCTTTTAGTCTCCCCTCAACATTAACATGTGGGCGATGTCTATCTAAAAGCTTATATTTTTCTAAAATTTTAAAATAAGTTATAGTTACATTTTTAGAATCTCCACATAAAAACTTAAACCAATAGTCTCCTTTTTGCACATGAACTATCTCTTCATCATAAATTATATGTAAAATATCTATCAATTTTTTAACAAAAGGTAACTCTCTTTTATTATCTAACTTTTTAAGTATATGTGGAGTCACATCTAAACCATTTGCTTCATAATATCTAGGAATAATTGCCATTCTTTCTAAAAGAGTATCTTGTGTATCTTTTGCTGAATTAAATAATCCACTATGAACAGGAAAATCCCCATAATGGTAACCCAATTCATTCAAAAGCTCTTCTAACATTTTAAAGTGTCTAATCTCATCTAATGCTACCTCTAACCAATCTATTTTATACTTCTGTGACATATTAGGAAATCTATAAACAGCATCAAGGGCTAAGTCAATAGCTGAGTACTCTATGTGCAGGACTGCATGAACTAGTGTTGCTAACCCCTCTTTTGTATCAAAATCTTTACGTGCTTTTAACGCTCTTGGCTTTACAATTTTACACTTAGTTACATAAGATGGTTTCTCAAACTCTTTTGGAAAAAAGCTTGAGGAGTCTATAAATTCATTTTGGCTACAATACTCAAAACATTGTTGTGTGAGTCTCTCTTTAATGACAATCGAGTCACTAGAGATTGCCTCTTCTAAAACTTTATATATATTCATAATAATATTATACACTAAAGGCATAAAGATGGAAATTAAAATTCAACCAATGGGGCAGACACAAACTAACTGCTACATTGTAACCATTGATAAAAAAGAGATAATAATAGACCCTGGAATGGGTGCAACACAATGGGTAGTTGATAACGTAACAAACCCTGTAGCAATTCTTAATACCCATGGACACTACGACCATGTTTGGTCAAATTCAGAACTTCAACAGATGTTAGAAATACCTCTTTACATACAAAAAGATGATGCATTTATGTTAGAAAAATGCCCTTTAGGGCAACACCCTCCAAAGAGTGTAGCCAACTACTTAGTTGAGGGGGATGAACTTCTTACCATAGATGGTATAGAAATTCAATATCGAAAATTTGCAGGTCACACTCCTGGAAACTCTATTATTGAGATTGAAGATGTTTGGTTTAGTGGTGATTTTCTTTTTGACCGTTCAATTGGACGATGGGATTTCCCTTTCTCTTCAAAAGATGAAATGGTAAAAAGTTTAGAAAAAGCAATGGAGATAGAAAAAGATTTTACTCTATACCCAGGTCATGGAGTCTCAACTACACTAAAAAAAGAGCAAAAAGGAATGCCTATGTGGATAGAGTATGTAAAATCAACTTAAACTCTCTTAAAAAGAGAGAGCTATTTTTCATAAGAGAATTTATATCCTCTTCGTCGTACAGTATGAATAACTTGAAAACCTAAAATACTCTTTAGTCGTTTTCGTATTTGATTAATGGCAACCTCAACGGTATTATCACTAACATACTCTGGCTCTTCCCAAAGAGCATTAATAATCTCATCTTTTGAAAAGACTCTATCTTCTCTAAGTGCTAAATATGCCAATATATCAAAAGTCTTTCCATTTAGAGAAACTATCTTATCGTCATACTCTATTTTTTTATTAATAATATCAATAACAAGCTTTCCAACATCAATCTGTGTTCCAAAAAGCTTTCTCATATTTGAAAGTACTCGAACAGCAATAACCTCTGGAGAGTCAATAAAATTTACAATTACATCATCTATACCCAAACCAAAAAGTGGAATTTGGTTTTTATCATTATCCGTTAAGACAATAATTTTTGTCTCACGTTTTTTCTTTTTTACTTCATTACTATATTTTTCTAATGTATATCTTTCACCCTCATCAACTATAATAATTAATTCATAATGACGAAAATCTGTAAAATTAGTTGCATCATACAGATCACGTGCAGAGTCCACTATACAGATGAAATATTTTTCAAGTTCAACTTCTAACTCTTTTACAAATTCATCATCAAACCCAATGGTTAATATTCTCATTGTTATCCTATATCTTTTTAATTAAAGTAGCAGTTATATCAAATCAAACTCATTTGAAAATAAAAACATAATTTAATATTAAAATAATATTATTTTATAAGTTCTTGAACTTTTTGTTAAAAACTTACATTTGTTTAATTATACCTTATTTTTGACACTTTTGAGAGTTTTTTTACATATTAAACTATTTTTTCAACCTTTTTGCCTTAATATATACTCTTTTAGGAGCTGGATAGCCCTCTATTGTTTTATCTTGATTCTCTTTATCTAAAAAATCGGTTAATGATTGGGTATTAATCCACTCTGTTTTTCTCTGCTCTTCATGCTCTGTTTTAACAATAGCTAACACCTCTATCTCCTCAAAACCTGCCCTATAACACCAATTTTTCAGTGCATTAACCGTTGGAATAAAATAGATATTTCTTAATTTAGAGTATCTATCTCTAGGGGTTAAAGATACCTCCTCTTCACCATCTATCATAAAGGTATCTAAAATAAGTTCTCCACCTACATTAAGCCCTTTAAAGAGTGATTTCAACACTCCAATAGGGTCAGGTCTATGGTAGAGTACCCCTAAGCAAAAAAGAACATCAAATTTATGCTCATAGTACTCAACATGCTCCACACCAAGAAGTTCAAAAACAATATCACTTTTAATAAAATGGTCAAGAAATAAGAACTGACAATAGGGAATAGATGAGGGGTCAAAACCTACAAGACGCTTAGGGTTATCCTCCATCATTCTAAAGAGATAGTAACCATTATTACACCCTATATCGCCTACTATCTTATCTTTTAGATTAAAATGTGGACGTAATAGATTATATTTTAAGTTACTTCTCCACTCAGTATCAATAAAAGTAGTAGAGACCTTAAAGGGTCCTTTTCTCCATGGCTCAATTAATTTTGCACAGTTGTATATATTTTTTTCATCTTCATCACTTAACATATCCATAGAAATCTCTACCGTATCATTTAATTGAATTTGAATATTTGAAGGGTTAGGGAGAGACTTAATCGCCTCCCAGCGTGGTTTTATATTTTTCCACTCAAGAGATTTTAAACGCTCTTGACGAAGACTGTTTAAATCAATTCTATGCATTACTCTTTAATAACTGCCTTTTGAATTACCTGCTTATTTACTGGTCTATCGGCTCTATTGGTTGGTGTATTTTCAATTTTTCTAACAACATCTTGTCCTGAAATTACCTCTCCAAAAATTGTGTAACCACCATTTAGATGTGATGCTGGTTGCGTTGTAATAAAAAATTGACTTCCATTTGTATTGGGACCATGATTTGCCATTGCTAAAATAAATGGTCTATCAAAAACTACATTGTCACCATACTCATTTACAAACTCTTTATGCCAAATAGACTCTCCACCTCTACCTGTACCTGTAGGGTCTCCACCTTGAATCATAAAACCTTTAATAACTCTATGAAAAATAAGACCATCATAGTAACCATTTTTTACATGTGTTACAAAATTTTCAACAGCTAAAGGAGCAACCTTTGGAAACATTTTAAGTGTAATATCTCCTTGATTTGTCTTTAATACAACAACAGTATCATTTTTATTAATATTTGTCTGTGATGTTATTGATGGTGAAGAAGAGTTCTCTACTTGAACACGCTCTTTAACCTCTTTAGAGTTACATCCACTTAATATCAATACTCCTACTGCCAATAGTGACAAAATTACCTTTTTCATATATCTCTCTCACATTTATCAATTTTTAACTCTTTAAGAAGTTTTGTAAAAAAACCTCCACCTACTCTATGAATATCATCATGAAATTCAATAACAACAGCATGTAGATCTGTTCTGTCACGAGAGATTTTTTCAAAAATAAAAGGAGTCATTCCTGTCTCCTCTTTTACTCTATCTATTGCACTAAAAACCTCATTAGTTAAGGCTTTATCATTATCAAAAACTAAACTTAAAGTCTCGTAACGCTCTTCCATTCTCATATGTGCTTTTATTCTATCACAATTATCCATTTTTTACCTTCTTACCTTGCATACTGAACTACTCGTTTTTCACGAATAACATTCACTTTTATATCGCCAGGGTATTGTACCTTATTCTCTATCTCTTTCGCAATCTCTTTAGACAATAAATAGACATTTGTATCATCAATTTTACCAGCATCTACAAAAATTCGTATCTCTCTACCTGCATTTATGGCATAAGCGTCAATAACCCCTTGTTTTGATAAAGCAATCTCTTCAATCTCTTTAACACGTTTTACAAAACTCTCAAGTACCTCTCTTCTTGCCCCTGGTCGTGTCGCACTCAATACATCGGCAGCACAAACAGCTGCTGACTCAACACCATCTGGCTCTTCATGTCCATGGTGAGCGTAAATAGCATTAATAACCGTTGGGTGTTCATTGTATCTTTTACACACCTCAACACCCAAATCAACATGATTTCCTCCTGTCTCTTGAGTCAATGCTTTTCCAATATCATGAAGAAGTCCTGCTCTAAGTGCCAGTTTTTCATCTCCATCCATCTCTGCTGCCATTATCGCTGCTAACTTAGCAACCTCTAATGTATGTGCTAAAGCATTTTGACCATAACTAGCACGGTAACGTAAGCGTCCAATTAATCGCATTAGCTCTTGACTCATAGGAAGTAAACCAAGTTCTACTACAATATTTTCACCATCTTCTAAGATTTTCTGCTCAAACTCAGCTTCAACTTTTTGATGAATCTCTTCAATTCTTCCAGGGTGAATTCTACCATCGGCAACCAAAAGCTCAATCGTTTTTGTTGCAATGGCTCTTCTGTAGAGGTTAAAATTACTCACAATAATTACACCAGGAGTCTCATCAATAATAATATCAACCCCTAAAAGCTGTTCAAGGCTCTTAATATTCCTACCCTCTTTACCAATGATTCTACCTTTATGATCATCACTAGGAAGAGTAATAATATTCATAAGTCTCTCTCCAGCAAATTCACCTGCATAACGGGTTACTGCTTGAGCTAAAATATAGTCAGCTTTTCTCTTAGCACTCTCATGAGCCTCTTTTTCATATTTTCGAGTAATTTGTGCCAACTCTAATTTTGACTCACTCTTAACCTCTTCTAAAAGATGCCTTTTCGCTTCATCTTTAGTCATTGCAGCACTCTGCTCCAACATATGAATTGTTTTAGCAATCTCTGCTCTCTTTTCATCTTCTAAAGAGAGTAGTATCTTCTCTTTTTTCTCTAAATTCTTCTTAAGCTTAAAAATCTCTTTCTCTCTCTTACGAAGAGATTTTAACTCTAAATCTAATTCTGTCTTCTGCTTTACTAACTCAAGCTCTTTATCTTGAAACTTTTTCTCTAAAGTAACAGACTCTTGTTGAATCTCTACTTTTGCTTCATGCAATAGATGTTCTGCTTCAAACTCAATGGCTGATGCTTTCGCTTTTGCTTCACTCTCAAGATGTATAAATTGCTTTTGGTTCACTCTGTTCATTAAAAAATAGGTTACTACCACACCCAAAAGAGCAGGTAAGAGAACCCAAATTGTTGCTTCTATCATTATTCCCCTCCATTATAAGGAGCCTTAAATCCTCAATTTTCTTTGAAAAACAGTTTTTTTAGGTGTTAAATATAGATCTCCCTTAACATCGTAATCATCTGTTATCACTTCAGATGAGAGACAGTATTCTCGTCCTACAAATAGAATGTTATCTACTCTTTTATGATTTTTTTCAAAAAATCTATCATAAAATCCTCTACCAAACCCTACTCGTCTCAATGTAACATCTGTCCCAATGACGGGAACTATAGCTAAATCTATTCTATTATTATATCTATTTGAATTTTTTGGTTCTTTTACACTAAATTGTTTTTTACTTAAAGGCAGTCTATATTTTACCAATCTAAAGCTTTCACCTACCATAAATGGGACTAAAACTATCTTCTTCTCTCTTCTTAATTTAAGAATTAAATTAGAGATATTAACTTCAATTTTTAATGGTATATACAACATAATTACCCTAAAATTTTCCTCTTTTATATAACTGTATAACCTTATATTTAGGAGTTTATCTAACTTATATGTATGTACATTTCTCTTCTCTTTTGCTCTCTTTATACAAATCTTTCTAAAAGTTCGTTTATCCATAATCATGCACTTTATATTTTTTTGATATAATCCCTAAAATTTACTTATAAAGACCATATTTGACTATGAAAAACAGATTTTATATAATCTTAACCCTCCTATTAATTTTGCTAACATCATGTTCAGAAGAGAAGAGTGAAAAAAAATACAAAAATGAGATTTCTAAAGAAGAGAATAGGAGTAAAACTGTAACAAAAAAGAGTAATCTAGTTTTACCAATATCTAAAAAAGCAATTGAGTATCAATTTGTATTCAAAAACTTAGAGAATCAATCTACAAAATTATTACTTAAAAATGATATTTATAACTTTACAAATATCAAACAGCCTATTGTTATGGTCTCCCTTTTTTCAACATGGTGTCCTCCTTGTATTGGGCAACTACCACACCTTTCAAGTTTACAAAAAAAGTTTAAAGATAATCTCTTTATTCTCTCTGCTTTAGTATATGACGACCGTTCAGACAAAGAGTTGAAAAAGTTTATGATTGCTCAAAAAGTGAGCTTTTTTATCTCTCATAATCAAAAAGAAAACCTAAAATTTGCACAAATGATTACACCAAAACTAGGACTCCCTAAAGATGATTTTCCTCTCCCTCTTATGATTCTTTTTCTAAATGGAAAATATTTTACACACTATGAAGGAATTATGCCTGAGGAGATGATTGAGAGTGATATTAAACAGGCGCTAAAAAAATTAAAAGGTAAGAGTTAAAATGTTTAATCTATTAAAAAAAGTTTTTAAAAAAACAAATGATGCTATTAAAGAGGTAGCTGTTGAGAAAAAACGAAAAATCACAAAAGATGAGTTTGAAGAGATTCTTTTAGAAGCAGATGTCAATTATGACCTTATTGAAAAGTTACTTAAAGGGCTACCAAGCACCATTGAACGTGCTAATGCATATAACTCTCTTATATCGGTATTTCAATATAGAGCTAATTGGAAAGATGAGTCTAGTGCTAAACCTTTTGTTGATATGATTATAGGAGTTAATGGAGCAGGTAAAACCACAACCATTGCAAAACTAGCTCGTCATAATCAAAAAGCAGGTCGAACTGTTCTTTTAG
>JALSQJ010000033.1 GCA_026985495.1 Campylobacteraceae bacterium | reverse complement strand
TGTGAGTAAGTAGTAACAGGATTGAGCCAAAGCTTTATTTTTCCTTTGGTATATTTCTCTCCAGTATGAACATTCTCTAAATAGATTTTACCACTAAGTGTACTTGAACCTCGTTTAGCAAGATGACGATACTCATCAACGGGGAAAGGAATACGTTCTATAACTCCTCTCTCTTCTCTCACTTCTGGCTCTACTAAATTGGTTTGATTTTTATCTTCTACAATAGGAGTATTACCCTCTTCACCAATTGGATTACCTATAGATGGATTATTCACAGGAACATCAATTCTATTTCCTAATGAAGGGTTCTTCCCTCTTCCTAGCAAAATCTCCTCTTTTATTGGCTCTTTTTTTGGTGGGTGAACTACTTGCCTTTGAGGTTGGGTTTGTGTAGGTATAATAATGGTACGAGGTGGAGTACAACCAACTGCTCCAAAAATTAATAATGATGTCAATGTATATTTAATGCTATTTTTAAACATATCTTTCCTTTATGTGCTTATTTTCCTAAGCAGAACTCACCAAACATTTTATCTAAAATTTCTTCAGAATCATAGGGTTTAGAGATGGAACTAAGAGCAGTAATAGCATCTTGAAGATGATAAGAGAAGAACTCCAACTCACCTAAAAGAAGTGGCTCTTTTGCTTCTAAAATAGCTTTTTTTGTCTTTTGAACAGCCTCTATTTGACGTGTTGAGATAAGCATTAACTCCTCATCTTGACCAACACTATTAAAAAAGTTCTCTAATCTATTGGTTAATCGTTTAAAGTCATTTTTTGCAGAGATATCAATCACATCATATTTGCTAAAAAATGACAAATCAAGCTTATGTTCTAAATCGGATTTATTAAGAGTAACAATAAGCTCTTTATCTTCAATAGCATCAATAATCTCAACTATCTTTGCATCTTCTTCATCAAAAGTACGACTTAAATCGAACATAGCAATAACTACATCAGCATCTTTTATGGACTCTAAAGAGCGTTCTACTCCTATCTTTTCAATACTATCTCGTGCATCACGAATACCTGCTGTATCAATAAGGCGTATAATATGTGTTCCAATACGAACCTGCTCTTCAATAGTATCTCGTGTAGTTCCTGCTATATCAGATACAATAGCTCTCTCATGTGATAAAAACCCATTTAGAAGAGAACTTTTACCCACATTTGGTTTACCTACAATAGCAACTCTAAACCCTTCAATAAGCCCTTTTCGTCTATGACTTGCATCGACTATCTTCTCTATTTTTAACACCAGTGCATCTAACTGTTTTATGATATTGTCTAAAATATCTTGTGGTATATCCTCTTCTGCATAATCAATCATCACTTCAGAGTAGGCTGTTGCTCTAAGCATAGCCTCTCGACTCTCATCAATAAACTCTTTTAAGTCACCTTTTAACTGTTTAGCTAAAATTTTAGCAGCATCTACCGATTTTGATTCAATAAGTTTAGCTATAGCTTCTGCTTTAGTTAGGTCAATTTTTCCGTTAAGAAAAGCTCTTTTTGAAAACTCTCCTGGTTCTGCTAAAACTGCACCATGAGCTAATAGTGTCTCTAGTATCTCTTGTGCAACAATCACTCCACCATGACACTGAAATTCAACAATATCTTCACCTGTAAAGGAGTGAGGAGTTTTAAAATAGAGTAAAATAGCATGGTCAATAAGATGGTTATCACGATTATATAGTGAAGTCAAATAAGCATGTCGTGGTTTAATAGTCTCTTTTTTAGAGACCTTTTTAGCAAGAGTAAGGGCTAAATCACCACTTACCCGAATAATAGAGATTGAAGAGATACCACTTGCTGTAGCAATGGCAGCGATTGTAGTTGACATTAAGTTTTAGTTACTCTTTCGTACATTAAAATTGTTAATGATAATAAACTTCTTACCATCTTTACCTGTTTTTATAGCAATATACTTATTAGGAAACATCGCTCTTAACTTCTCTAGTGCAATTTGAACTAAAATTCCATCAAGAGGTTTTGTTTTACCTTTACCATGCTCTATAATATGTTCAGCAATTGGTTTTAAATAGCTATCTATCATCTCCTCTTGTGTCTGAATAAACTCTGCAATCTCTAATTTAATATATAGGTTATATTCTGCATTAATCCAGTTAAACAACATATATGAGAGTGCATTATATCGGTAACCCTCTTTCCCAATAAGCAGTGCTGCATCTTCACCATCTATAAAGATATGAGCAATACCATTAAAGACATCAACCTCAACCGTATCAATTCCAAAACAGGCTACCTTCATAAGATTTTGAATTTTTCGCTCTATCTCTATGGACATTGCTCTATTTTCAGGAGTATCTCTATCATCATCAAAATGAATATACTCTTCACTCTCTTTTTCTGTTTCAGCTTTTTGAACTCTCTCCTCTTTAGTTGCTCCATTCTCTGAAAAAAACTCGTCAACTATCTCATCTTTTTTCTCAAACTTACTAGTATCAATACTCTTTTTTTCTTTTGGTTTCTCTTCTATCTGCTCTTTTTGAGTCTCATCTTCTTTAATAGATTCTTTTTTGACACTCTTATCTTTTTGAGCTATTTCAATTTTAGATGCCTCCTCTTTTAAAACAGAAGCTCCATTAGTTATACTCTTCTTAACTGCAATAATAACTGCTGTCTTTTTGAACAAACCCATCACTCCCGATGTTGGGTGTTGTACTATCTCATAATTAATTTCTGTTATAGAACATGACAACTCTTTAGCCGCCTTACTGTAGGCCTCTTCTAATGTGTCAGCTTCAATTCTTTTCATTTGCATGTTCACTCTCCCCAATATATAATTTTATTTCTGTGATGCTAATTTAGCAATTTTTTGTTTTTTATAAGCTTTATTGATAACCACTTGCTGTCCAATTGTGAATAGGTTATTCACTAACCAATATAGAACCAATCCTGATGGGAATGTAATAAAGAACACAGTCATTACCACTGGTAAAAACTGAAAAATTTTCTGTTGCATAGGGTCGGTCATTGTATTTGGTGTAAGTTTTTGTTGATACCACATAGATGCACCCATAAGTATAGGTAATACATAGTATGGATCCATTTGAGAAAGGTCAGTAATCCACAATGTCCATGGAGCTCCTTGAAGCTCTACTGAGTTTAATAGAACTCGATAGATAGAGAAAAATATTGGAATTTGTAAAATCATTGGAAGACAACCACCCATTGGATTTGCACCATTCTTCTTATACATCTCCATCATCTTCATATTCATCTTTTGTGGGTCTTTCCCATACTTCTCTTTTAGTGCTTTCATCTGTGGAGCAAGGTCTTTGAGTCGTTGCATTGACATCATACCTTTGTATGATAATGGGAAAAGAATCAATTTAATTAGTAGTGTTACTAAAACAATAGCCCACCCCCAGTTACCTACTAATCCATGTAACCAGTTTAAGACTTTAAATAGAGGTTTAGCAATCATAGTAATCAACCCATATTCAATAGCATCTGTTAAATTAGGGTTTATATTTTTTAAAACTTTAAACTCTTTTGCACCAAGATAACCATGGAGTGTAAAGTTCTCTTCTCCTTTTACAAAGACTAAAGCATCTTCTTCCTTAGTTACTTGTGTATAGACTTTAAGAGGAGTTTTAAAGTTATATAAAATAGAGGTAAAATAACGGTCAAATGATGATGTAAATTCAACATCTGAAACTGTTAATGCATCTTCTGCATCACCATCTTCTATGATTTTAAGTTCACCTGTTTTTTTCTTAATCATTACACCCTCTACAACCATATATCTAGTATGATCTGCTTTAGGTCTCTCCCCTGGCATTATAAAATATTGCTGTGGTGTAGATAGTTTTATATTAATATCATAGTGACCATCTTTATAGAATATCAACTCTTTAGTTACTGTAGTTGAACTTAACTTTTGAGTCAAAACAACTTTAGCTGAACCACTATTAAGGTCAACTTTTGATGAAGAGGTAGTATAGGCTGTCTTAGTAGCCTCTTTGTTGAGTTCAACATCAGCAAATCGTAACTCTAAAGGCTTAACAGATAACGGATCTAAAAGTTTTAACTTTTTTCCCTTATACTCATACTTCTTCTCTAACATAGTAACTTGTGCAATACGCCCCATCTCATCAATCTCATAAATAAAATTATCAGATGTCACTGTAGTTAAAGCTTTAAATGTCGATATAGGGGTTGAAGTTGATAAAACAGGTGATTCTGTTTCTGTTTTTACATCATTAGCTATTTGAGGAACACTCTGCTCTGTTTTTGCTGTTTGATTGTTTTCAAGATTGGTTGCCGTTTTTGGCATAAATAGGTCAAACGCTATAAATACTACAAATGAGAGTGTCAATGCTAGTAATAGCCGTTTTTGAAGATCGTTTTGTTGTTCCACTAGAAATTACCTTTTTTATTCTTATTATATTAAATATTTACTGTATCTGTTAAATTATATTAATATTTTAAGAATTATATTTAAATTAATTTATAAATTATATCAAAAAGTGTTTAAAAATATCATTGTTTTAAGGCTTTTAAACGTTTTAATGCCTTAAATATCTCTTCTGTAGTTTTATGATACTCATTTAATAATAAATTCGGTTTAGCTACTAGTATGTAGTTACCTACTTTTAAATTGTCAATATGATTTAAAAAGTGAGCACGAAGAAGTCGTTTGGCTCGATTTCGATGGACAGCA
>JALSQJ010000032.1 GCA_026985495.1 Campylobacteraceae bacterium | reverse complement strand
TGAGCTTAATCTTATAAAGATTGAATTGGGAGATGATAGGGGATATTTCTATTTAAGAGAGTTTATTAGTCAAAATAGTTGGATTGATATTTTTGGAACAGTTTTAATCTATTTGGAACATCTGCTCATTCCAGTGCTTTTCTTTAAAAGAAACTATATTCCCTTAGCTATTTTTATCTATATCTCATTTCATCTAAGCTCCTTAGCAATAAATCTTTTTTTTACAGGTATCTTTCTAAGTTGGTTGGTTTTTTTACCAATTCATCGCTTTTTTCAAAAGGTTATTGTTGTATGGGACGGAGATTGCTCTTTTTGTAAAAAAAGTGTATGGATTGCTAAAAAATTTGATTGGTTTAACCGTTTAATTGTGATTAGCTCTAATGAGATAGATGGTTATGAGGGGCAGTTGGAGAGTTGGGACAATGATATTGAAAAAGGTCTCTTTGCCAAAGGTGTAAGAAGCAAAGAGAGTTATGTTGGGTTTGATGGTGTTCGACGCATGTTATGGGTAATGCCACTTTTTTGGATTGTGTTACCTATACTCTATTTGCCATTTATACCAACTATAGGAAGATATATCTATGGTTGGATTGCTAGAAATAGATATAGGTTTGGGTGTAATAGTAAGGGGTGTCAGATATAAAAATGCAATAGTAAAATAAATAACAGCACTTGCTGGTCTTGAGACCATAAAAAATCATGTATATCTAAACAAGGTTCTAAACTATCCCCTTTTATGCCTAAGATTAAGTGTACAAAATTCTAATACTACATTATTCAAAGCTTTTAAGCTTCATAAGTTCTTTAAACTCTTGTGTAGGTTTTTTAGGTGTATTGATGATTTTTTGAAAGTTTTTCCATTCTTGGTTGGATAACATCAATACTCTTTCTTCTTTTTGTATCTCTTTGGCTCTTTGTACGGCTGTTGAGATTAAAAAGTTGCTTAAATCCATGCCCAATGAATTTGCAACTTCTTGTAATAATATTTTTATATCCTTAGATGTTTTGAACTCTATTCTTGCATCTTTTAAGTTATTAGGTTGGCTCATCTTATATCCTTGTACGGTTTATATACGGGTATTTTAACTTTACTAAGATTAAAAGAAGTAATTTTTAGTTTGCTCTTTACAACTTGACATGCTCTTTTCTTTTAGTTATAATTCTTTTATCTTAATTTAGTACAGACCAAATTAATTAAAGGAGAGCTTATGGATTTAGAAGACATTAATAAACTAGCATTAAGTATTCAGTTAAATAAAAAAGAAACCGTAATTATAATATATCTATTATTATCATGGAAAAAATTATCTTTAGAAGATAAGAATATACCTACTGATTTGACTTTTAATAATTTCTATTTAAATGTTACGAATGAATCAAGATTTATGTCTGAAAATATAGTTGATAGTTTTAAACAAGTAGTGCATAATCTAGTATTTATTAAGATATTTGAAATATTTGAAATGGACTTTAATTTTTTAAATATAATAAGTGTAAAAGATTTTTGGCGAATACTAGACTTTGTAGTATCTGTTGATGAACCATTAGCTGTAAATGAGGCTTTTGATTCTAAAATAGATTTTTCTATTCCTGCTCATACCCAATTAGTTGAGTTTGCTACAAAACTATTAACTTTAGATTGTGATAGTGTGTATACTCCTTTTAATAAAAGTTATAATGTTGCATATTTTACAAATGCTAAAGTATATGCAGAAGCTATCAACAGAGAAGAACTATTTATTGTTGAACTTATAAAGATTTTAGACGCAAAAAACATAGTATTTAAGAATACAGATATTTTAAAGCAACCATCTTATTTAGAAGGTAATGAATTAAAAAAATTTGATTGTGTTGTATCATTTCCTCCATTCAGTATGAGAAAGGATACAGAGTTTTTTTATCACGATATGTATAATAGATTTAAAATACAAAAAGGTAACTTACTGGATGTTCCATTTTTTGAACATATTTTAGCTCAAACAAAAAAAGAAGCAGTTGTTCTAGTATCTGTAGGATTAACTTATCGAAGTGGGGCAGAAGAGTTATTGAGGAAATATATTATTGATAATAATTGGTTAGAAGCTATTATTCAACTCCCACCAAACTTACATAGTGCTACATCAATTGAAACAACTTTTTTTCTTATTAATAAAAATAAAAAAAATGATAAAGTATATTTTCTTAATTTAAAAGATAATTTTTTCTTAACAAAAGATAAGCGAAAAATTATTTTAAATGATATAGATAAAATAGTTGATATTTATAAAACAAAACAATTAAATGAGAAATATTCAGCATTAATTAGTATTGATGAAATTATTAAAAATAGATACTCCTTAGCTATTGATAGATATGTTGTGTCACAAGAGATAATTAAAATTAAAGAAAAAATTGAAAGTTATGAATTGGCTACATTGGAAGATATAGCTACTATAAAGAAATCTCAACTATTTAAAGATGAGAGTAAGGGTAAAGAAGTTTATATTCTTTCTCCTTCTGATTTTTCTACGGCAGGGTATACTTATATGGGTAGAAAAAAAATATATATTGATGAACAATATAAAAAATATAATACTTATAAATTAGAAACAAATGATATTCTTTTGAGTACAAAAGGAACAATTGGAAAAGTTGCTATTGTGGGAGAACTAGATAATCTACTTTTAGCTTCACAAGCTATTGAGATTATAAGATTGAAAGATAAAAATAGAGCCATAGAACTTTATATGTTTTTAAAATCAAATATAGGACAAGCTCTTTTAAACCAATTGGTATCAGGAACTGCTATGCCTCAAATATCAACCAAAGAGTTAAGAAAACTAAAAGTACCATATTTATCTCTACAAGAGAGGGGAAAAATATTAAATAATTTTAAACAAGAGCAAAATATGTTTGATGAAATTCAAACTATTCAAAGAAAAATTAAAAAGCTTCACAAGAGTTTTTTAGAAGATTGGGAGTAGAACTATGCAACTAAAATTAGAAACATACGACCCTAGTAAAAGCTATATAGGTCAAAAAGAGTTTGATTGTAATAACGAAATGATAAATAAATTTGTTCAAAAGTCTCTTAAAAAACGTGTAAAAAAACATTTAAGTCAAGCGTATGTATTATTACAAGATGAACGTTTTATTGGTTTTTATACCTTAGATACCTTTTCTATCGCTAAATATGATTTTGAATTAGAAAATAAGCCAACGGGCTTACCACCTATTGTTCCTGTAGTAAAGTTGAGTATGTTAGGTGTTGACAAGTCATTGCAAGGAAAAGGGATTGGTAAAAGACTTTTAAAAGATATGTTTATGAAAGTTTATCAAGTATCTAAACTAGCAGGTTGTATAGGTGTTTACTTATTGGCTGAAAAAGATGCTATTTTATTTTATGAAAAATTAGGTTTTGTTGCAATAAAAGAGGATGAACCTTTGCCAATGTTTTTAAATATTGATATTATATTGGAAATGATTGAGGTTACGCATGAACACCTATAACCATCATACACCATTACCTCTAAAATGGTAAACCTCATATTAGCCATAAGTGAGGAATTGACACGCGTAGAGTATGAACAAAAAACGATGATTATACCCAAGCCTACCCTAGAAAAAGTAGGTTGGGGTATATCTTCACCCCAACCTACTTATTTAGAAGTTAAAGAGAGATTGTCAAAATCTCCACCTGCACTAGTAAAGCCTGTTACTCTTAATAGCTCATTATCTGGTTCAAGAACTCTAAGGGTCTTTTCTATATTGATTTTATAGTGTATAAAGTTACCATTTCTTGTATCTAAATAGTAGTCTGTAGGTCCAGGGAACATTAGTAGGTAACCATCATCTTGTGTAAATGGCTCTCTTGGAACAGCATTCCCACTCATATCATTTCCTCCATGTCCATCGGAGTGATTCATCCATGAAGCCCAAATAATTCTACGTGAACCATTTTTAGTGCTAATTGTAACTCCAAAGTTACCAATGTGAGATGATACACCAATTCGTGTATCTAGTTCAAAAAACTTCTGCTCTATAGTAGAGTTTGCAAATGGTAGATAGTATCCAGATGGGTTATATCCATTTGACCAATATCCTCTTAGTCGAATAGATTTTTGACTATTTACTCCTGCATTAGTCAATAGTTGAATAGGATATATTCCTGCATAGTGAACCCAATTTGGGTCAATTCCATCTTCTGCATCTTCATATATGGTGGTTATAGCAGGTCTATCTTGAACTGTAAATTGAACAGTTGCTTTGTGTAGTGTTGCAAAGTAGGCTCTTAACTCATATGTTCCAGCAGGGAGTCCAAGAAAAGATAGAGAACCATTTACTAAACCATTTACATATTTCCACTCTAAAGCACTCTCTTTCTCATCATCTGCACCAATAGGGAATACTCCAATCCAATCACTTTGGTTTCCTCTCATATTTTGGAAGTTTGCATGAATTATCTCATAGTTATCATAAGTATCTTTTTGGCTCTCTAGTTTGAAAAGAGTACTTTTAACACTAAAAGCAAAACTAGATTCAAGATGAACTGAGTTGTTATAGAAGGCTCTAACTTCATAGTTACCTACAGGTAGAGCGTTGAAATCTAAAGAGCCATTGGTAACATCTCCTGTCCAGTTCCATGCTACTACATTTCCCCAATCGTTACTACTTCCAGCAGGGTATATACCAATCCAATCTTGGTTTTTAGCAACCATATCTCTAAAGTTTACTTGAATTGTCTCATTAGGTTGATATACTGCTTTAGTAGTATTTACTTCAGTGTTAGAAGGTACCTCTTGAACTGTAAATTGTTTAAATGCTTCAACATGATAAGAGTTATTGTAAAAAGCTCTTACCTCATAGGTTCCAGCAACAGTTATTTTATTTAGTGTAACGCTACCGTTATCTACGTCACCTGTCCAGCTCCAACGTACAACATTTGCCCAATTGTTTTCACTATTTACAGGATAAATTCCAATCCAATCTTGATTTTTAGCTTCCATATTTGAAAAATTGACCACAATATCTTCATTGGTTTTAAAAGTCTCTTTAGTTAGATTAACATTAGCTCCCATTAATAGAGTAGCTAAGGAGAATAGAACAATCACTATTTTTTTTATCATTTTGTAAATCCTCATAATATATTTCTTTTCAAAATAGATTATAACATAAAACAATATAATAAAACTTTAATTTGTATAAAAATATTATCTAGGATATAAAATTTTATTAATTTTAAAATAGTATATTAATCTTGTAATTAAATAGGTAAGGGTTATAACTAGTAAAAATTTCATAAGACCATCTGTTAAACCCTCCCATCTATAAAGTTTATCTATTACTTGTATAATAAAAGGGTGAATGGTAAAGATAGCAATAGAGTATCTACCAAAACTTTCAAAAAAATGGATAGATTTACTCCATAAAACAAGTGTAAAAAAACTTAAAATCATCACAGCATCTTGTAGCAAGAAGTTAAAAATATTATCTGGAAAAATAGCTGACGCTAATGAAAAGTCAGAACCATAAGATAGTAGTAACGATAAGATAAATAGTATAGAGATTTGTAAAGAGTATTTGGCATAATCTAAATGTTCATAAATATATTTTACTACCATACCTATTGTAAATAGATAGAGTGCAATATATGAGCTTATGGGGAATAAAAATAGTGTACTTTTAGGGATAAAAGGGATTGATATATGGGCAATTAGCATTAAGATTAGATATATTTTTTGTAATTTTTTAGATAAAAAGTTATATAGCATTATTAGTAAAATAGTTGAAAAGAGTGCAGGGAAAAACCAAAAAATTCGTAATCCTGTATCTATTTTTAGGTAGTGACTACTACCGATTGCCCAACTTTTTAAAGCAGAGATAGGGTCAAAGTGGTATTGCATAATAGAGAATGCTACCAAAGAGATAATAAAAAAGATACTATATGGTATGTAGATACGTTTGAGATTTTTTTTAATACTTTTTATAGTTAAAATATCTTTATTAAAAAGAAATGGTAAAAAGAAAAATGCAACCACATGAAATGAGTATAGGGTAGCATGGAGAGAGCCATACTGTTGAAGTAGTTGGGAGATATGCCCAAATACAATCAGTATTATCAGAAGACCTTTTAGCCGATTTGTCTCATTAATGCTTAATCTATTATAGTTCAACTTCATTCCATGCTTGAGTGTTGCACTCTCTAAAAGAGGTTAATGCTTGGTCAATCTCATACGACCAATGGATAATAATAGGGTGAATGGTTGCTTTTTTATGGGTTTTTGTATATATATCAACCCCCAATCTAACTCTTTGATACTCATGAAACTGTTCTGAAAATGAGATAAAAAGTACATTTGCATCGGATTTTTGGTGTAATCTATCATTAGAAAATTTAGCTACCATATCTAAAAAAGAGGTTAAGATTAGTCCACATCTAGGGATAATCTTCCCATTATCATCTACAAACCCAGCAGCAAGGTCATGTTGATACTCATCATCTTTTAGGTAGGCTTTTCCTTCAATATTAATAAAACTATTGGCAAGTTTTTTATTTTTTTTAAGAGACTTAAATGCTCTATTTTTTAGGTTACGTTCAGATACAAGACGAATCGATTCGCTTCGTATATATTTCTGATTCTCCACCATCTCATCAATAAACTCTTCAGCTCTATGGAGTGAATCTTCATCGAGATTATTGAGTAGAATTGTAGGAATAATTTTAAATTTGTGTTGATGCTCTTTAATAATGCGTCCACAAAGTTCATTTGCAAAGCTCATATTTCGTTTTGCCCACTCTTGGTTCTCTCTTTTTAGAGGTAGTGAGAAGTGTGCAATCTCTAGTACAATTACCATTGGCTCTTCTCTTTTGGTTAGTTGTCTGTTGATAAGCTCTTGAACTTTTTTTAGCTTCTCTTTTGACCATTCCTCGTAAGATATAGTAGGTGCAGTGTAGTGTTTGTTGTTAGTTGGTGTAATACAGATTTCGATAATTTATCCTTTATTGGAGCAGAAGTTCTCATACCATAGTTGAAAGATGAAAACTCTCCATAGTTTATATTTATATGCATCATTACCTGCATAGAAGTTATCTCTAATATTTAAGATGTAAGAAGTATAAAAGAGATTATCTTTATCTAGCCTTTTTTTATTAATTTGTGCATATAAAATATCTTTTAATTCATCTCTCATCCACTCTCCAAATGGGATATCAAAACCACACTTTGGACGCTCTATAAGCTCTTTAGGAATGTATCTGTAGGCTATCTCTTTTAAGATATATTTTTTTATACCATTTTTAATCTTAATAGAGGAGGGTACTTTTGCTATATACTCAATAAGCTCTCTATCTAAATATGGGGTTGAGAGTCTAATATTGTTGTAATTCATAGCAGAGTAACTTTTTACCAACTCTCCATCGACCATTGTTGTCTTGAAGTAGGTTCCTATAATCTCATCAACCATTTGAGTATCACCTCCAAAGTTAAGAGTATCAAATGTAGTATAGAGTGGAGTTTGATACCCTTTTACTGAGCTTTCTATCTCCTCCTCTAAAAAAAGAGAGATTCTATTTTGAATCATTTTAGGAGTAGATTTAGATAAAAGAAGTTCTATTATTTTATGGTATTTGAGAGGAAGGTTATTGTAGTTCTTTAGGTAGGGTATTTTACCAATAGGAAGATAACTTAATGGTTGTGCAAAGAGCTGTTTTAGTAAGAGTGGAGTAGCTTTTAGTTTTTCAAAATCTTGAACATTCTCTGCTGTGGCAAAGACCTCATCGCCCCCATCACCTGCAATTAAATTCTCATTATGGTTCTCTTTTAGGAGTTGAGAGGTTAAAATGGTAGGAGATGAAGCGTGGTCAGCAAATGGTTCATCATAAACTTTAGCTATTTTAGGTATGAAGTTTAATATATCTTTTGCATTAAAGTAGTGTTCATGATGATTAGTTCCAAGATGTTTGGCAATCGCTTTAGCATAAGGGGCTTCATTGATTCTATTCTCATAAAAGCCAATGGTAAAGGTATCAATTTTTTGACTACTTTGTCTCTGTGCAATGGCAGCAAGAGTAGAGCTGTCATACCCTCCACTAAGTGAGACTCCAAAAGGTTTTTTGTAACAATTTTTTTCAACAGATTGATTTAGTAGTTCGTTAGCTTTATGAATTGTATGCTCCTCTGTAGAGAACTCTTTTTTTTTGTAACAATTTTCAAGAGACCAGTAGCTGTGATGTGTTATTACGTCGTTTTTTATATCAAGAGTTAGATACTCTCCAGCATTGAGTTTATAGCAATTACTAAAGATACTATTTGGTTGAAGTATATAACCATATTGTAGATAGTGACCTAATGCATTAGGATTTATAGTGAGCTTAAAATCGTTAACCATAGAGAACTCTTGAACTCTTGTACCAAATATAAAACCCTTTTCTGTGTGGCTAAAGTAGAGTGGGGTTACGCCGACTCTATCTTTAGCAATGTAGAGTTTTTTATGCTTCTTGTCATATAGAGCTAGAGCAAAATTACCCTCTAATCTATTTAAAAACTCTATCCCTTCATCTCTGTATAGTTTTTCAATATACTCTGCTTCAGATAACTCTGTTACATTATTAAGTAAAAAACCACTAAAGAGTACTGTTATATCGCTCTCTAAAGTTCTTATAGTGGTTGCTCTTTCTATAATAGATAGTCTCTCTTTATAAATATATGCTAAAAACTTTTTCAATTTAATTACCTTTTTCTATATCTATTTTTTTATATATCTACTCTTATTGTACCATGCACTAATAAGATAGAGTCGTTGAAGTAGTACTCTATTTTTACTATATCTATTTGAGTATTTTATTAAAGATAAGACCTTATACTCTATCTCTTCTCTATTCCAAAGTTTACACTCAATAATCTCTCTTACCACTTCACTTCTCATCATCATTAAAATAGAGAAAAAGTCAAAAGAGAATGCCATTTTACCCAATTTATCGCTATCTAGTCCTATCTTATCTTTTAATATTTTTCTCAAAATAAGCTTGTTTTTTAGCTCTTTTTTATTATATAGTACCTTAGAGGGTAGCTTAGAGAAGTAGGTTGCAACCTCTTGGTTGCACCAAGGTAAGATTAGATTAGCATGGTATATAGAGGCTAAGTTTCTTGATTTTCGTATAACTCTATCAGACTCAACAAATGAACCCCAAATATCAGCTCTAACCTCTAGGTAGTTCCACTTATCTCTCTGTTTACTCATCTCTCTCCAGTACTCATAGTTGTTGGTAGTTGGCTTAAATATCTTTTTTGCATCACCAAAAGAGAAGCCATTTATCCCTGCCCACTCTGCACGAGTAAGTGTAATGTTTCTTAGTTTATTTGAAGAGTCAAGATAGTCAGTAAATACTCTAAAGTGGTGAAGTTTAGAGAATAGTCTCTGTTTTGTGAACTCTACTTGTGTAGGAATGTGACCCATATAGACATCGTTCCCACTACCATCTATAATATTGCTCATATCAAAATTGACCTGTGTGGCATATATTGGATAGGCTAGGGTAACATTGTCAACAGATGGGAAAGGTGCATTTTCAAAGTAGTTCTCTATGCTATTTAGCTCTTTTGATTGTAACTTTTTAGGGAGATAGAGCTTTTGATGTTTAAAGCCAAGTTTTGTTGCAATATTTTTGGAGATTTCACTCTCATCTTGCTCCCCTTTACTCTTGTGGGTTAGGCAGGTAATCTCTTTTTGAACACCAGCCTCTGCTAAAGCTAAAGCTATCATATTGCTATCTTTCCCTGCACTATGAAAGAGGTAGGTTGGGTTAGAGCAGTTGAGTTTAGAGGTAGTAGCTGTAGCAAGTAGCTCTATTATCTTATTTTCATCAATATCCATACTCTCATCTCTATAGCTATCTTTAAATGGGAAGTTATGGCTAAAATCTATTGTAATTTTACTGTTGATTGTTCTAACTGTTGCTATATCTCCAATACCAACACTGAAGATATCTTGATAGATGGTATAAGGAAGAGGAACAATACCACTCTGTAATAGAAAAGAGATACTCTCTTCTCTTACTGCAAGAGGTTTTGTGACCTCCTTATGCTCTAGTAGTTCATTAATAGAGTCTGTATATAGAAGGTAGTCTCTATTTGGGCAAAGGTATATATAGAGTGGATTGTGTGCTGATAAATCAGATTTTAGCTCTATCTTTGGGTTATTTAGGCTATATCTATGCAACATAAGTTAGCCTTTTATTGGCAATAGATTGATTGACAAAGTACCATAAGAAGAGTGTATGAATGGAGATAATAAGTAAAAAAGAGACAATTAACCCCAGTTCATGAAATTGGTAAATAGCAAAAGGGACAATTATTAAATCAAATAAAACAGTATAGTTCATAACTTTTATAAACTCTCTTTTTCTCTCCATGATAATGAGCGTGTTAGAGAGCAGTGCTCCAAAAGGCATAACAAAAATTCGTAATAGAAAGATGCTTAAAAGCATAACAATATGTTGGTTTATCTCACCATTAATTAGTATTATTAGCTCCTCTACAAAAAACTCTCCAAAGAGTACAAAAGTAGAAGAGACTACTATGAAAAGAGTAGAGACCTTTTTTAAAAACTTTACAAATAGATTAAAACTCTCTCTATATTTTCGAGCAAGATAGGGGTAAATGGTCTGATTAATAGGGTCAAACAGACCTCCAATAGCAACAACAATCTTCTCAGCAATAGAGTAGTACCCTACAGCAATATTGTTGGTCATTAGACCAAGAAGTAAAATATTGGTAGTGGTATATAGACTCAAATAGAAGCGTGATAGAAAAACATGCCAACCATCTAAAAGATACTCTTTTAGCGTCTCTTTACTCTCTATCTTAAAGGAGATATGGAACTCTTTATAGATAATATATAACGAGATAACCCCTGAAACAATAGCTCCTATAGAAAGAAGTAGAGGAACAAGAAAAAAATCACTCTTATCTTGGACAAAGATAAAAATAGCAGTGGTAAAGATGGACTTTGAGAGTAGATTTAAGTAGGTGATATACTTCATCTTCTCCATACCTTGAAAGAACCAAACAGGAAATAGAACTTGACCTACAACGGTACCAAAGGTTAAAAGATATATCTCCCAATGTTCTGAGAATTTATCAACTATAGATATAAGTAAGAGAAGTATAGCAAAGCTTATTAAAAGTAGTATAAATTTAATACTCATAACAGCAGAGAAAATCTCTATAACTCTCTTGTTATCTTCTCTATGTATCGATATCTCTTTTGTAGCTGTTAAGTTAAATCCATAATCGGTTAATATTCCAAAATAGGTGATAGTAGCTGTTGCAAAGGCTAAAAGACCAAAATATTCAACACCCAGAGTCTTTACCAAGTAAGGTAAAGTTATAAGTGGTAAAATATAGTTTGCTGTTTGTAGCATAGTTAATGATATAAAGTTTGACCTTAAAACTTTATACTCCTCTTTCTCTGTTCTCATAGACTCTCCACTATATTTTCTAGCCCTTATTGTAACATAAAACAACACAAAGTAATATAAAATAAAGCTTAAATATGTAATAATTTCTCTATTAATTTTAAAGAAGATATAAAATGAAGAGAACACACGTTAATGCAGATATGTCACACCAAAATGGTTTGGCGTATAAATTGGAGCTTTTTGTTAACTCATTAAAAGAGAATGGAGTACTCTCTACCCTTAGAAAGATTAGCCAACGAGTTAGCTATAGAGTAAAAGGGATTGACTTCTCTACTCAAAATATTTATGATTTGACCAGAACAGGAGAGTATCAGGAGCATGGAACAGCTCTAGTCTCTACTTCGGTGGACTTTCTATCACAACTCTTAAATGATTTAGAAGATACAATAGGAGCTAAATTGAATAGAGAACTATTTGTCGATTATGGTAGTGGAAAAGGAGCAGCAATTATTCATGCTAAAGAGTTAGGCTTTAAGAGAGCTATTGGTGTGGAGTTTGCTAAAGAGTTGCATGAGATAGCACAGAGAAATATTCAGAAGTTAAATCTCAAAGATGTAACCTCTATCTATGCCGATGCAACGACCTATATGCTCCCTAGTGATATTTCAGTTATCTACTTTTTTAACCCTTTTGATGAGGTCGTAATGAAAAAGGTGGTCGAGAATATATTGGCTCAAAAAGAGAGTTTTGAGGGTGATGTCTATGTTATATATGGTAATGCCTCTTGTGATGTTTTAAATAGCTACTTTACCTTTTTAAACCATATTACCTACCCAAGCAGTGCCACGGTAGATTTTTTCAAGGTGTAGCCATGTGTGGTATTGTAGGGTTTTGTGATTTTAAAAAGAGTAGTAGCTCAAAGATTTTATCCTCAATGATGAAGGTTTTAGCTCATAGAGGTTCAGATGCTTCAGGAGATACTTTTTATGAGTTAGAGGGTAGTGTTGTCGGATTGGGACATCAACGACTCTCCATCTTAGATTTGTCGGTTGAGGGAAATCAGCCTATGGAGTTTAATGAGTTAACTATTGTATATAATGGAGAGGTTTATAACTTTAAAGAGATACGAGATGAGTTAGAGACTTTAGGGTATGAGTTCCATTCAAATAGCGATACAGAGGTTGTCTTAAAAGCTTTTCATGCTTGGAAAGACTCTATGATAGATAGATTTAGAGGTATGTTCTCTATTGTAATTTTTAACAAAAAAGAGGAGAAATTGACACTTATTCGAGACCATGCAGGGGTTAAGCCTCTATATTGGTACTATCGTGATGGACTATTCCTATTTGCTTCAGAGCTTAAAAGTTTTCATAAGCACCCATTATTTAAAAAAGAGATAGACCAAGATGTTTTAGTCTCTTATCTTCAACATGGCTATGTACTTCAACCATACTCTATCTTTAAAGATACTCATCAGTTAAATGCAGGGCATATTTTAGAGTTAGATTTAAAGAGCCAAAAGGTTCAACAAAGAGAGTATTGGTCAATTCGTAGCTATTATGAAAAACCAAAGTTAGAGTTGAGTGATAGTGAAGCAGTTTTAGAGACAGAGAAAGTTCTTAGAGAAGCATTTAACTACCGAATGGTATCTGATGTACCTGTAGGGTGCTTTTTAAGTGGAGGATATGATAGTTCGTTAGTAACAGCACTTCTCCAGCTAGATAGGAAAGAGAAGATAAATACCTTTACTATTGGATTTGAAGAGAAAGGGTACAACGAAGCACCACATGCACAAAGAGTAGCAGACCATTTAGGCACGAACCATACCGAATACTACTGTACCCATAGAGATGCTTTAGAGGTGATACCTAAACTAGCAGAGGTATATGATGAACCTTTTGGAGATGCCTCAGCAATTCCTACTCTATTGGTTAGTCAATTGGCACGAGAAGAGGTTACAGTAAGTCTAAGTGCTGATGGTGGAGATGAGATATTTGCAGGGTATCAAGCCTATGATAACCTCTATAAGATAGATAATATTTTAAAAAAAGTCCCTAATATCGTTAAAAGGGGTGGGGTTGGTATTTTAAATATGATAGAGCCAAACTCTATCCCTTTTGTTGATAATATCTATAATTTTACCATACGGTATGAGAAGATAAAAAAGATGCTTTTAGCTAAAAATGGAGCAGAGTTATTGGAGCAGAGCTATGAGCAGTACTCCAATGATGAGATAGAGAGGTTGCTACTTAAACCTACTCAAAAAATTATAACCTCTTTTGATATAGATGTATCAAAAATTGAAGATAGTTTGTCTCAGATGTTGCTTATTGACTATAAAACATATATGGCAGATGATATCTTAACTAAAGTTGATAGAGCAACCATGAGTGTAGGGTTAGAGGGGCGAGAGCCATTTTTAGACCGAACTATTATTGAGTTTGCTTCACAACTACCCAATAAGATGAAGTACCGAAATGGTCAAAAGAAGTGGGTTTTAAAGGAGATAACTCACAAATATATTCCAAAAGAGATAATGGAGCGTCCTAAAATGGGATTCTCTCCACCTATTACTGAGTGGTTTAGAGATGAACTAAAATCTTACTTTTTAGACTATTTAAGTTATGAACGTATAGAGAGAGAGGGGATTTTTAACCCTAATGAGGTGGTAAGAATGAGAGATGAGTATCTTAATGGAAGAGCAGTATCTGTGCATAGACTCTGGTTTATTTTGATGTTTGAGATGTGGTATGAGCGATGGATGTAACTAATAGAAGAAGATTTGTTGCTCTTATTCACCACCTAGAGGTGGGAGGAGCAGAGAAGATGATGGTTACTATCTTAAACCACTTTGCAAAAGAGGGGTTTGATGTTCATCTAATTATCTTTAACAATAGTGGAGCATTAAGAGAGGAGTTAAGTCAAGAGATTGTGGTGCATAATTTAGGTATTGCTTCAGTTATGAGAGGTATGCCAAGATGTTTAAAAACACTATATACTCTAAAGCCTAATACTGTTTTTGCAGGTATAGGACATCTAAATATTGCTCTAGCTCCCTCTCTTTTTATAATAAAAAAACTACTTAAAAATAGTCGATGGATTGCAAGAGAGACCAATATTGTGTCACTACAAAATCAAGCCTCTAAATATCCAAAACTTTTTGATTGGCTCTATAAAACAAGCTACTCAAACTATGATGTTATTGTAGCTCAATCTGAAGATATGAAAAATGATTTGGTTAAAAACTATAGCATATCAACTAAAATAGAGGTTATAAATAATCCTATAGATATCGAGAAGATAGAGCAACTATCTAAAAAAGATGGGGATTATAGTTTTGATAAGAGTAAAATAAACCTTTTAACAGTTGCAGGTTTGCGTAGAGAGAAACGGCATGACCTTATGTTACAAGCTATTGCTCTTTTACCTTCAAACTATAGTTTAACTATTGTTGGTTTAGGAGAGATGGAGGAGAGTTTAAAACGTTTAGCAAAAGAGTTAAAGATTGAACATCGTATCCATTTTGAGGGTTATCAATCGAACCCTTACTCATATATGGCTACTGCCGACCTATTTCTTTTAACCTCTGAACGTGAGGGGTTTCCAAATGTACTTATTGAAGCCAATACTCTTGGTTTGCCAATTGTAGCTTTTAGTTGTTTAGGTGGAATTGAAGAGATTATAGAGGAGGGGGTAAATGGTTTTTTTGTCCCTTTTAACAATATTGAGATGTTTGCTAAAAAAATAGAAGAGAGTGCCTTTTATGGTTTTGATAGAGAGAAGATTAAACTAAAAACTATAAAAAAATATAATAAAAAAACAATTTTAAAAAGATATATGGAGATATTATGAGAAGAGTTATTTTAAGTTTTATGCTATTGTTGCTACTGTTTGGGGTAATACAATCTTTAGCCCACCCACAATTTTTAATAGAGGAGTTACACTATCACTATGAACTTTTTGATTTAAGAGGATTAGCAAAAGGGACAATTTTTCTTTTTAGTTATCTTTTAGCAACTCTTTTTTTTCTAATAGTTATTGCAATAAAATCGAAACCTATCTTTTATATGGCTCTTTTTTTACTATTTTTATCACTAGTAATAGACTTTTTTGTTCAGTTTTTAGGGGTTTCACATGGGTTCTCTATCTCTGAATATAGATTGGCTTTAAATGAAACCTCTAACTATCAATTTCTATTTGCCTATGCTACCAATATAGGAAAATCAATACTATTGTCACTAATAGTTGTTTGGATACTCTATATTATTCGTAAAAAAGTTTTAAAGATACGTTTTTCAAATTGGACAATAGTATTACTTTTTATCCCTTTAGTGTTTATCTCTATGGTAACCCATAGGGTAGATACATTTAAACTTAGCTCATACCCTTCATTGATAAAAATTCCACTTATTGCTGTAGAGAATAACCGTATATCTGCCCCTTTGAGAAGAAGAGTTTTATCTAAAGATATTACCCCTATAGATGAGGGGAGATTTAAAAATATTATTTGGATTATTGATGAATCGGTTACAGGAACCTATCTCTCTATTAATGGATACCCAAAAGATACTACCCCTTATCTTACTAAATTAGATAAAAATAGCTCTATTATCTCAAATTTTGGTGTGGTAAACTCCATAAGTAATTGCTCTGGAAAATCAAATCTATTTTTACGAATTGGAATGGTTCCAAAGTCAAAACAACATATTAAAGAGGAGATGTTTAAACTTCCTACTATTTTCCAATATGCAAAACGAGCAGGTTATACAACTTGGCTTTTTGATTCACAAACACAAAAAGATCATCTACAAGACTACTTAACCCTTTATGATAAAGAGTCGATTGATAATTTTAAGACATTAGGAACTGATGTACCTAGATATAAGAAGGATAGCACACTACTTGATAGAGTTGCACAAATTACCCATAAAAGTGGTAGTAGAAAAAATTTTATTGTAGTTGTAAAGTATGGTTCACATTTTCCTTATTTTACAAGTTATAACCATAAATATAGCCCTTTTCAACCAACTGTAGAGGTAGCTTATGGTGGCATGGATATGGAGCATAAAGAGCAGATGGTAAACACCTATCTAAACTCTATCTACTCATCTGTAGATTTGTATCTAAAAGAGATGGTGAAAAAGGTTAATTTTGAAAATAGTGTAGTTTTTTACACTTCTGACCATGGACAAAATATTTTAGAGACTAAAAATCTTACACGAACTCATTGTAATACAGAGATAGTCGTTAAAAATGAGGTTAGTGTTCCCCTTTTTGTATTTACTAAAGATGCTAAAAAGAGATTTCCCGTAGATAGAGATAAATTCTATTCTCAAATTCAGATTTTCCCAACTATACTATCTCTCTTTGGGTACAATAAGAGCATAATTGAACCTTATGGAGATACTCTCTATAGAGGGTTTAATAGTAGTGAAGATAGAGAGTATATTCTATCCTCTTCATTAGATAAAAAAATATATAAATAGAGGTATAAATAATGAGTAAACAAGAAAAAATGGTACAAAACTTCTTTAATTCAAATGCTATAGATTACAAAGAGAAATATTCACGAAAAAATAAATTTTATGAATACTTCTTCTATGAACGACTCGAAGAGGTTACAAAAAATATAGATTTTAATAATAAAAATATATTAGATATTGGTCATGGAACAGGTGGGCTTTATGATTTTATTGCAGATAGATATGAAGCTCTTAACTTTTTTGCTACTGATATATCTTGTGATATGTTAAAACAGAGTAGCCTTAAAGAGGAGAATAGATTTTGTGGTAACTGTTACGATGCTAACTTTCCAGTTAAAAAGTTTGATTATATCTTTATGTTAGGGGTATCTACCTATATTGAATTAGAGGAGCTAAATAGGATATTTGAGTTTGTTCATAACTCTTTAGCTAAGAGTGGAGTCTTTATTATCACCTTTACCAATAGAAGAAGTATTAGTAATGTTATAAGAGGTAAATTCTCTTTTTTAACAAAGTTGGCATTTAAAAAAGATAAAGTCTCATCACAACCTTTCAGAGAGTATGGATATAGTATAGATGAAGCAAAAAAGATAACTGAACATCTCTTCTCTACTCAAAAAGTCTCTTTTTTAAACCATACCTTCTTCCCTTTTAGCCGAATTTTCCCACTATTGTCTATTAAATTTGCTAAATACCTAAAAAAAACCAATATAGATAAGGAGTATTTGAGTTCCGATTTTATTCTGTTTCTAAAAGCATACAACACATAGTATGATGATTTTATCTTTATACTCCAAAAGCTCCTCTTTTTTTAAGGTATTATAGTAGGAATTTGGTGTATATTCAACGTCTGACCACATTGACCAATTTTAATACTTTATAAGGACTTACCCCCAATGACAGCAAATATTATAATTCCTATTATTATCGTGCTATTTTTTGTCTATTTTTGGCGAAAAGAACAGCAAAACAAACAGTTGAAATACATAAAAA
>JALSQJ010000031.1 GCA_026985495.1 Campylobacteraceae bacterium | reverse complement strand
ATTTTAGATTATATTTATATATATGATAATATAATCTTATATTATTCTAAATATATTTAAACACATTCTTGTAACACATGGTTACAAACCTATTTTTATAGCTTAAACACTATTCTTACACAACAAAATTCCTATTTTTTACGATAATATAAACGTAATATTCTTCCGTTTTTCTCCACAGGGAGTAAAATAGTAACAGAGAATAACATCTTGTATAAAAGGAGTTTTAATGACTCAAGTGATTAATAATCACCCTTACTTAGGTATCTTCTTCTTATTTATTGTAACTGTAGTGGCGTTTAATGCAACACTTCTTGCAGCACGATTTGTAAGTAGAAGAATGGCAAAGCTCGACACGGAGAAGTTGAAGCTTACTATCTACGAGTGTGGACCAGAGGTTACAAAACAACCTAATACCATTTCAACGCAATTCTACTTAATCGCACTTCTCTTTATTCTTTTTGATGTAGAGATTATCTTTATGTTCCCTTGGGCAATTGATTTTAAATTGCTTGGTTGGTTTGGATTTGCAGAGATGGTTTTGTTTATTGTACTGTTGACAATTGGATTTATTTACGCATGGAAAAAAGGAGCTCTTGAATGGCACAGCATCAAGTAAACTACGCCTCTACAGGAGGCTTACCGATAGCATTGACTACGGTAGATCATTTGGTTAACTGGGGACGAAGTAACTCACTTTGGCCTTTAACTTACGGACTCGCATGTTGTGCGATTGAGATGATGGCATCGGGTGCATCACGGTATGACTTCGATAGAATGGGAACTATTTTTAGAGCTTCTCCACGACAGTCAGATGTAATGATTTTAGCAGGGACATTGTCTAAAAAACACTCAGAGTTCGCAAGAAGACTATATGACCAAATGACAGAGCCTAAATGGGTTATATCAATGGGGTCTTGTGCTAACACAGGTGGTATGTTTAATACTTACGCAACAGTACAAGGTGTTGATAGAATTATCCCTGTTGATATATATCTTCCAGGGTGTGCTCCTCGTCCAGAGACACTTCAGTATGCGTTGATGATGCTTCAGAAAAAGATTAGAAGAGAGTCAGCAAACATGAAGAACAATACAAAACAGAACTTAAGGTTAATATAATGAGAAAATATGTACCAAAAGATAATGTTCAGGCTAAGTCATACTATACAGATAGATTTTACGTTGTACCCTCTGTACCTACTCAAGATGTTGCTACAGATGAAGTTTTTTCTAAACAGTTAGAGCTTCTCTCTGCAAAGGTGGAGGTTAAGTCTGCAAAAATCATGTTAGGTCAGATGATAGTTGAGATTAATCATGAAGATAATTTTAAAGCAATAGAAGTTTTAAAAGAGGAGTGTGATTATGCAATGCTTTCAGAGATGAGTGCTGTTGACTATCTTGCAAAAGATGGAAACTTTGAAGTTTTTTATCAACTTTTAAACCTTAAAGAGACTAAAAGAATGCGTTTGGTTATGCGAATAGAGCAGGGGTTAGCAGTTGAGTCAATTGTTCCTCTATATAAATCTGCAAACTTTGCAGAGCGTGAGATGTTTGATATGTTTGGGATTGTATCTAACAACCATCCATTTATGAAAAGAATTCTTATGCCAGATGACTGGGAAGGTCATCCACTTCTTAAGACATATCCACTTCATGGTGATGAGTTCGCTTCATGGTACGAGGTTGATAAAATCTTTGGAAAAGATGCTCGTGAAGCGATTGGACCAGAGAATAGAGACCAAGCACGAATTGATAGATATGACTCTAAACGGTTCTCAAGAGTTGGTTATGAAGTACCATTTGGTGCAGAGTTAACAGCTGAAAATGAGACTAAAACAGAGATTGAATATAGTAAAACACTCCTTGTTGATTACACTAAAAATAGTGGTAAACAATTGGACAAAAGAAAGTAGAGGGAGAGAAGTATGCAACAACCAAATAAACTATCCCCATTTTTTGAAAACCTCAACTTTGAGCGAGATGACAACACCATGGTTATTAACTTTGGTCCACAACACCCATCGGCTCATGGTCAGTTAAGACTTATTTTAGAGCTTGACGGAGAGCAGGTAGTTAAAGCCTATCCAGATATAGGTTACCTTCACCGTGGTATTGAAAAGATGGCTGAAAATATGACATATAATGAGTTTTTACCAACAACTGATAGACTTGATTATATCGCATCAACTTCAAACAATTACGCTTATGCGTTAGCTGTTGAAAAATTACTAGGAATTGAAGCTCCAAGAAGAGCTCAAGTTATTAGAACAATTCTTTTAGAGTTAAATAGAATTATCTCACACCTATTCTTTATTGCAACACATGCACTAGATATTGGAGCTATGTCAGTATTCCTCTATGCATTCCGTGAACGTGAATATGCGATGGATTTAATGGAAGATTACTGTGGTGCAAGATTGACACACTCTTCTGTTAGAATAGGGGGTGTACCTCTTGATTTGCCAGAAGGATGGTTAGCGAGTACTCTTCGATTTTGTGAAACAGTTGAATATGAGCTAGAGCATACCTACAATGCCCTTCTTGAAGAGAATAGAATTTGGAAAATGCGTCTTGAAGATGTAGGTGTATTGACTCCAGAAGATGCACTAAGTTGGGGCTGTACTGGTCCTATGCTTAGAGGTTCTGGAATTGCTTATGATATTAGAAAAGAGGAGCCTTATGAGCTCTATTCAGAGTTAGATTTTGATGTTCCTGTAGCTGATACTAATGACTCTTATGGTCGTTATCGACTATATATGGCAGAGATGACACAATCTATTCGTATTATACGACAGCTTGTACCAATGTATAGAGAGACAGAGCCACAACTTATGGCACATGCTCCACAATATATCTCTGCTCCAAAAGAGGAGATTATGACACAGAATTATGCATTGATGCAACACTTTGTTCTTGTAACTCAAGGTATGAGACCACCAAAAGGTGAAGTCTATGTGCCAACAGAGTCACCAAAAGGTGAACTTGGATTCTATATTAAATCAGAGGGTGAACCGTATGCTTACCGATTAAAATGTAGAGCTCCATCGTTCTTCCATACAGGACTGCTTCAAGAGATTTTAGTAGGTACGTATATTGCTGATGTTGTTACCATTATTGGTTCAACAAATATTGTATTTGGAGAGGTGGATAGATAATGCAACGATATGATTTAAGACACTTACATGACGACTTCTACAATAGAATGGGTGAACTACTTGATACTGGACTAAAAGCTGGTGAAGTAGGAATCTTTCTTTTTGAAGTGGGTGATTTTTCACACATTCAAAAATCTGCAGATTTTATTAAAGAGAGAGAGGGAGTTTCACTAATGAACTCTCTTAAATTTAATGAAGTTGACTGGACCATAGTGGTTAAAAAGGACAAGTAATGTCAAAACTTCTGTTCTCTACTTGGCGTGATGAGTTTATCGACAATCGTGGTAAACCATCAGAAGAGTGGAGTGAGTCGGGTTTTAAACTTCCTGAAACCTATCATGGAGAGCGAGATAGCAAAGCATTTATTGGTT
>JALSQJ010000030.1 GCA_026985495.1 Campylobacteraceae bacterium | reverse complement strand
TGCATTTCCCTTTACCACATTTTCCTTCACCACATTTCCCTGGGGCACATTTCCCACCACAAGGGGCTTGGTTTGAAAATGTTGTTATAGTAGAGCTATGGGTTATGTTAATCGCAGAGAGTGTCATTGTAATGGTTGCTAAGATAACGATGGTTGCTAGTAGTGGTTTTTTCATATTATTTCCTTATGTTTGTTTTCAGCATATTACTTATTTAATGTTAATTTAGTGTTAAATGTAACTTTGCTATGATGTTTGTATGAAAAAAGAGACCTTAGGATATGGAATTTTAATTTTTTTAACTCTTCTAATGCTCTATTTTTTATCTAAACAAGAGGTTTTTTCTCTCTTTTTACTTTTTTTTACTCTACTTCTATCTTTTTTTATTGGCTATTTTGTGAGTTCAAATAGAGCTTATCGAAAATCTAAAGTAGATGAAACGTTAACACATATTGTACGTGAGATTTTGCATGAATTAAATATTCCACTATCTACTATTAAGGCAAATACAACACTTTTAAAACGTAAATTAGAAGATGAAAAGAGTCTAAAACGGATAGAGAGAATAGAAGATGCCTCTTTACGTTTGGCAAGGCTTTATGATGAGTTAAACTATGGGATTAGAAAAGAGATAGAGGCTATTGAGTATGAGAAGGTTGATATTAAACAGTTAATAGAGGAGAGGGTGGAGATTATGCAACTCTTAAATAGAAATTGTTTTAATGTAAATCTTGAACCTCTTACACTTTTTATTGATAAAATAGGATTTGAAAAGATGCTTGATAATCTTTTAACCAATGCGATGAAATACTCCTCTAAAGAAAAAAATATTGATATTTACTTAGATAATTTTGTTTTAACCATTCAAGATTATGGCATTGGTATGGATGAGGTTGAACTTCTTAGTATTTATGAACGTTACTTTACTTTAAATAGTAGTAAAGGTGAGGGGATAGGATTAGCATTGGTAAAAGCTTATTGTGATGAGGCTAATATTGGAATAGATATTTTTTCAAAAAAGGGTCAAGGAACAATAATTAATTTGAATTTAAAAGAAATTATTGTTTAAAAATGTTTTTTTTAGATATAATAACTGTATGAAAAACTAATTTGGAAAGGCTATAGTTATGAAAAGAAGTATATTGCTCCTATCTCTTATTTTTCTATTTATAGGTTGTGAAACAGGTACTAGATATGATAAGAATTCAACTAAAAGAGAACAACAACTCCCTAAAAAGTTTCAAAGTGATTCGATTGAGAATCATATAGATGCATTAGTCAATAGTGATGATAGTGAAAATTATGAGGTTGAAGAGAGGAGTTATATTGAAGTTAGTGATGACTCTTTTGATGGTGGAGTAGTTACTACCGATAAATTAGATATAAAACAGATAAGAGAAGGTAAACATGGTGACTATATTCGGTTAGTTTTTGATGTTTATAATGGAGAAGGTGCTGCAAAAAGTGTTGGTAGTTATAAGGCACAATATTATGCAAGTCAAGATGATATTACAGTTATTTTAAATGGATATCAAAAATTTTCAGCTTCGTTGCCCTCTTTCTCTGCCCAATCTATTATTGAGCAGATATATTTTGAAGAGTATTTAGATAATGGTAGCTATAAACTACATATTAAACTACGTCAAGATGCTAAGGTGCGTATTTTTGATTTAAAGAGTCCTGCACGTATTATTTTTGATATTAAACCTATATAGAATCAAACCCCATATCTTCTGTTGGGGCTTTACGGTTTTTCATATCTCCTTTGTCAGCATTGGTTTGAGTCTCTGCTGTTTCGCTATATCGATTATGTTTTGCTCCACGCTCATCTAAAAAAGCCAACATCTTTTTTTGCCCTAATTTCTTTGCATAATCTTTGGCACTCATTCCATTACTATCTTGAGCATTTATTTCAGCCCCATTATCTAAAAGAAGTTGAACTATCTCTGTATTGTTAAAACATGCAGCCAGTACAATAGGAGTAATTCCACTTGGACGATGTGTCTCATTTATATCAACTCCTTTGTTAATACAGTATTGAATAACATCCATTCGTTTAAACTTAATGGCAACATCAATAGCACTCAATCCATCTTCATCAATATGTGTTAACTTTAAGCCACTCTCTAAAAGTAGCTCTATAAACTCAATTGAGGCATGTTTTCTAATAGCAAAAAAGAGTGTAGGCATGTAGTCTGGGTCTTCAAGCCCATACTCTAACCCTGCATCAATAGGCTGATTAAGGTCAACACCCTCTTTAATTAACTTTTTTAATCCAACAATACTATCATTTTCAATAACTTCTATGAGCTTTTCCATAATTAAGACCTTTTTTATCTGATTTAATTAGTTATAGCATAAAAGCTTAAAAGTGTCTCTTAATGGTGTCATAAATTTAACAATTATTAGATTTTGTATGGAATATAAGCAACATATAATAACCATTTTGTTAACATTCGCGACCTAAATCTAGGTTTAGTGAAAGTCTGCGTGAAGAATTTTTATATAATTTGCACTGATTATATAAGAGTTGGTTGGACAGAATATCTATTTTATAGGTTCTCTTTCATCCAACCATTAGACGCAAAATAGGTGCAAAAACACACTTTAGGAGTAACCCATGAAGGTTAGACCATCAGTAAAAAAAATGTGTGATGATTGTAAGATAATCAAGCGAAAAGGTATCGTTAGAATAATCTGCAAAAATCCAAAACATAAACAGAGACAAGGATAAGCATGGCACGTATATCAGGTGTTGATTTACCGAAAAAAAAGAGAATTGAGTATGCATTAACTTATATTTATGGTATAGGTCTTCATAGCTCAAGAAAAATTCTTGATGCAACAGGTGTTGATTATAACACTAGAGTTTTTGAGTTAACAGATGCACAAGCAGCAGCAATCCGTAATGAGATTCAAGCAAACTTTATGGTTGAAGGTGATCTTCGAAAAAAAGTAACTATGGATATCAAAGGTCTTATGGATCTTGGTTCGTATAGAGGACTTAGACACAGACGTGGTCTTCCATGTAGAGGTCAAAAAACTAAAACAAATGCTAGAACTCGTAAGGGTAAAAGAAAAACTGTTGGCGCAGCATAAGCGAGGATTGATTAATGGCTAAGAAAAAAGCAAAAAAGAATATTGCTAAAGGTGTTGTATATGTAGCAGCAACTTTTAACAATACTGTAATTACTGTTACTGATGAGATGGGCAACGTACTTGCATGGAGTTCAGCTGGTGCTTTAGGATTTAAAGGTTCAAAAAAATCTACTCCTTTTGCAGCAACAGAAGCAGTTGCAGATGCTATGGCAAAAGCAATGGAGCATGGTATTAAAGAGGTTGGTATTAAAGTACAAGGACCTGGTTCGGGTAGAGATACAGCAGTTAAGTCAATTGGTGCAACAGAGGGTATTAGAGTAACATGGTTAAAAGATATTACTCCACTTCCTCACAATGGTTGTCGTCCTCCTAAGCAGAGAAGAGTTTAATCACTTTTGTGGTTATATTCATATTTAATAGAATAATTAAAGGTATTACAAATGGCAAGATATAGAGGTCCAGTTGAGAAACTAGAGCGAAGACTTGGTGTTGATCTCGGCTTAAAAGGTGAGAGAAGACTTGCAGGTAAATCAGCTTTAGAAAAAAGACCATACCCACCAGGGCAACATGGTCAAAGAAGAACAAAGTTAAGTGAATATGGTGAACAACTTCAAGAGAAGCAAAAAGCTAAATTTATGTATGGTGTATCTGAGAAACAGTTTAGAGCACTATTTGCTGAAGCTAAAAGACAAGATGGAAATACAGGGGCAATCCTTATTCAACTTCTTGAGCAGAGACTTGATAATGTAGTTTATAGAATGGGTTTTGCAACTACTAGAAGATTTGCAAGACAACTTGTAAACCATGGACATATTCTTGTTGATGGTAAGAGAGTTGATATTCCATCATTTAGAGTTAAAACAGGTCAAAAAATTGAGATTAGAGAAAAAAGCAAAACTAATCCACAAGTTGTGAGAGCAATGGAGTTAACTAACCAAACTGGTATGGTTGAATGGGTAGATGTTGAGAAAGAGAAGCTTTTTGGAATCTTTACAAGAGTTCCAAATAGAGATGAAATTTCAATTCCAGTAGAAGAGCGTTTAATCGTTGAACTTTACTCTAAGTAGTAGTTAGTAACAAAGGCAAAGAATGAAAAAAATTAAAGTAGCACCATCACTTCCTGAAAATGTAGAAGTGAACGAATTAGGTGAAAACAGATCTGAAGTAATTGCCTACCCTTTTGAAAGTGGTTACGCTATAACCTTGGCACACCCCTTAAGAAGACTTATTTTAGGCTCTTCTGTTGGATATGCACCTATTTCAATTAAAATTGAAGGTGCAGCTCATGAGTTTGATAGTGTTCGTGGTATGAATGAAGACGTTGCTGTATTTATTATTAATCTAAAGAATATTCGTTTTAAACTTCCAGAGGGTGTAGAGAGATTTGAAGTCAACTACAGCTTTGTAGGTCCAAGAGAGATTACAGCAGCAGATTTAGTAAATGATGATGTTGAAATTGTTAATCCTGAAGCATTCTTGGCTACTCTAAATGAAGATGCAATTTTTAACTTTACAGTGGTTATTGCACAAGGTTTAGGATATGTTCAGAGTGAAGATTTAAAAGATGAAGTAGCAAATGACAGCATTGCATTAGATGCATTCTTTACGCCCGTTAAAAAAGCAAATTATGATATTCAGAATGTTTTGGTTGAAGATAACCCAAACTATGAAAAAATTGTCTTTGATATTGAAACAGATGGTCAAGTATCGCCTGTAGATGCGTTTACTAATGCGTTAGAGACAATGTATAAACAACTTTCAGTCTTTAATGGTGT
>JALSQJ010000029.1 GCA_026985495.1 Campylobacteraceae bacterium | reverse complement strand
ACCATAAAATAGTTGTGAGTTAAAAGGAATTTGGGTTGAAAAACCATTTGCTATTTGATTGTTTTGTGTTGCAAGTCCAACTCTAAGTTTATCATCTAGTTTAAAGCCAAACTCCTTTTCATATTGACTCATTACCCCTTTTTGGTAATGCTTAATATCTGGTAAAAATTTTTTATACTCCTCACCATAGATATAGGTTACCTCCTCACCCTCTAAAATATTATAATTATCAGGGACAACTACATCAGGAAGAGTCGCAGAGAGAAGTGTTGAAGCCGATACTACTAATAGTAAAAGGGTTCTCATTCTAAACCTTAAATCCCATACTTTTTATACCCTCAAAGGCACTACCTAGCTCTTTCTCTATCTCCTCTAAAAAATCGTTCATAGTAAATAGACTCTCATCACGAATAGCTACTTTGTAAGCTGTATTTCGTACAATTAGATTTATCTGCCCACCTGTTAACTCATATTTTGCCAACTCATCAACCTCAAACCCCTCTTCATAATCGGCTTTTTCAGGCAACATAAAGTGCCAAAGTCGTTTTCTCTGTTTTTTACCTGGCTTCTTAAACTCTATTTTATAATTAAATCGTCTTGAAAATGCTTTGTCAATATTATCAAGTAAGTTTGTTGTAGCAATTAAAATCCCCTCAAACTGTTCTATCTGTTCTAAGAAGATATTTTGCATCTGATTATGCATCTTATCAGCCGATGAACCTGCTCCTTGAACTCTACTACTTAAAAATTGGTCTGCTTCATTGAGTAGTAAGATAGGGTCAACTTTCGCTTTTTTACTTAAACTCTTAAAGTCATCGAAAATTTTACGAACATTCTTCTCACTCTCACCCACATACATTGACAAAATTTTAGAACAATCAAACGATAGAATAGGACGTTTAAGTGTTTTAGCTAGACTAACAGCTGTCATCGTCTTACCTGTTCCTGGGTGACCATAGAAGATAATTCGAGCATCTATCCCTTTGCGTTTATCTTTAAATCCCCACGCTTTTAGCTTGGCAAAGACATCTTTATCCACCTGCTTAATAAGGGTATTGAGTGTTTCACGTGTTTTAGGGTGTAGCACCACATCACTAAGGTCAGTCTCTGGTGTTAAATACTCAAACATCTCCTGCTCTTCAACTAACTTATCTAGCTTTAACTTAGTTACTTTTTTCTTCTTATTAGGGTGAATAATCTTCTGTAAAATCTCCTCTTGGAGGTAGAAAGAGCGAGAGATACCACCAAACATATTTAGAATCTCTTCGTAGTCAATAATATTTTCATTAATCAGTTTTGAACCATCTTCTAGTAGGGAACGATTGCGAATTTTGTCATACTCATCTACAGAGATAAGCTCTATAAGGGTATTCATATCCCTAAACTGCCCCTCACCTCCAGAGTACTCCTCTTTGAGTAGTGCTAAGAAGATTCTCTGCTCACGCTCATCTAACTCTTTCTCTTTAAAAAACTCCTCAACGACTATTGGCTCTTTGGTAATTTTAACTCTCTCTACTACACGTTGTGAAAGTAGTACCAACTTACTCTTTAGACGACCTACACTTAAAGAGGTATCTAAAAATCCCTGCTTAGAAGATGACATCTTAAAGAGTAAATCAACAATATCAAACTGGTCTTGTAGATACTCCAAATGGTCTGTATATGGCTTAATATCAGGTAGAGAAATCTCTAGTGACCCCTCTTCTAAAAGACGCAGAAGACTCATAGTAGGAGCAACTGAAGTATTTAAAATCTCAAGTTGCGAGACCTCTTGTACTTTAACTTGCCCAAAACTAATCTGAACAATCCACCCCATATCCATAAGTTTTTTAATAACAGTTAAGTAGTTTAAGTAGTCGTAACTCTCATATTCAAAGTTATCTTGTAGAATATCTAAAACAGCTGTCTCTTCAATCCCTTTTACAAAACGCCGACAGATATACTGTAAAATCTTTGCCTCTTGTCGAGTACATTTTAAATGTGGGAAAATTTTTGCTTTGGTAACATTTTTAGCTTCAATAAAATTAATGAGGTATTTCAATTTCTATTCCTAAATAGTAGTTTAGAACATTATAACGAAATTTTTGAAGTTGTTAAAATAGTATTGAAAGATTGACAACTCTTAACCGTCTCATTTAATGAGTGTTTTAGGGAAATAGGGAGAATAGTAATATAAAGTCAAAAGTTATCGTATGAGAGCACATTAAAAAAAGGGAAAAATAATGTAACTCTCATGACAGTATTATAACACCTATTCTTATAGATTTAGCAAAAAAAACGATATTTCTTTTAAATTTCTTAATTTTTAAATCTTATTTTGCATTTTAAATTATACAATGTTATCTAAAGAATTAATTATAATTTTTATAGTTAACTTATGTTCTATTAACCTGAGTTCGACAGAATACCATAGTCACAATTTTACGATGTTTTTCATAGGCAATGTCACATTTTTGCAGGACTAACTGGTTAATTCAAAAAAATGTGTCTAAGCATATGGGAAACCTCGTAAAACCCGAAGGGAAGCCTAAAAATAGGCAATCTTTCCTAAATAAAATTCTTGAATTAGCTATGGCTAGTCCTACAAATTTAATTTTGGAAACTTTACCTATTTTTAGGCTTTTGTGGCTATGGTATTCTGTGGAACTCAGGTTATTAGTCTGTAATAAAGAACCTTTTAACCTCTTTTACACGAATACCCTGTTGAACAAAATAGTCTCTCCAAAGCTTTTTAACTGCATTAATACGTTCAATTTTATACCTTCGTCTCTCTATCACATACATATAGACAGTTATCTTTGCGTTAGAGGGGAGAGGATACTCTTTTATTAACTCTTTAACAGATGGTAATGTACTTTTATAAAAGTTAAATTTATGTCCATTCTCCATAAAATCACTAATTATATCTATCTCTGCCTTTTTACTCTCTATTGCGTCAACAATAGTAGTCATAGTCTCAAATAGAGGTGAAGTCTCTGCCGTTCCTGACCTGCTTAGCATCGTTGTAATTTCAAACAGAGGGTCCTCAAAAGCATTCACAAACCTTGCTCGTACATCTCGGCAATTCTCATAAAGTGCATTACAATCCTCTTCGCTTCCTGGACTACATTTATCAAAAAGCTTATCAATTTTAGTCTCTTTATCTTTACTACCAGAGAGAGACAAGATATTTAATCTACTATTCATTGGAAGATTATCTTCAAGGTGCTTACTTAGCCACTCATCTATCTTCTCAACATTCGCACTACTCCACTGGTCACTTTTGTCAATAAGAATAACTTTTGTAAGGGGTATTGGTTTCTTTTTTAAACACATCGTGCTTTTATCTACATTATACTCTTTTGGCTTTAGCTTATAAGCAAAAACAAATGCTGAAACTCCCAAAGAGAGTAACAGTAAAATAATGGCAATACCTTTTAAATCATCTCGACTCACAACTCTACCTCTCTACTCTTTTTAACCTGTTGTAGTATCTTATCGATACTCTCATCATCTAAAAAACTATCTTTCATCTTCTCTAAATTCTCTTCAAAACTCTTCTGGTTGTTATAGAAATCTATAATATACTGATTGATATTTTTCAACTCCTCCTCAATAAGATGTTTCGACTCAAGAAGCATTACAAGGTCTATCTTTTTAAGTCCTCCCTCACCTACAATCAGTCGGTCATGATACTCAAAACTGTTTTTATCGTTTAAAACAAATCGTACACCAGCTCTATAGTCTGACAATATCTGTCTAGCTCCCTCTACAGCACGAATATGATAACCTCTATAAGTATTAATAAAATCATCTAAATCACTATTTAAACTCTCTAATTTTTTACGAGACTTCTCTAAGGTTTTTAACATTCCATCCGATTTATTTAATGTTGTTGAATGTAAGTTTCGCATAAGTGAACGAGCCTGTTTTTTAGATTTCAAAAACTCCTCCTCCTTCTCTTTCCATCTTCGATAGACTCTACTATACCCTGGATACTCATCATCTAAACTCATTCCTTTTAAAATACTAAAAAGTGTAATTAGCAGACCAATAGAGATTAATATGAGCGATTCCATATCGTGCAGTGCAAATGGTTGCTCTATAGTAGGCTTCAGCACAGACCAAATATCAACATGGGCATTGGTAGCTAAAATTTCACGATAGTGTGCAATAAATAGATGAATTGCAAAAATAGCGACTAAAAATAGAGTAAAAATGGTTAAACCTGTAAACTTCTTTAGTAGAGAGACATGGTTTTTGTAACGCAGAATAAACCCTGCCATAGTAGAGAGAACAACATTAAAAAAAGAGGTAACAAAACCAATAAATACTCCACCCAATAGACCTAAACTTGAAGCTTCTCCAAAGAAGTAGGAGTTAATAAGTGCCTCCAAAAAGATAAAGACAAAAATCCATGCAAAGTGTAAAATATAACTTTTAGGGTAGTAGGCTTCTCTTTTACTCAACTTATTGATTAGACGAAAATTGTTCAGCTCTGCACGTAAATCAACCCTCTGCTCCTGACTTCTCTCCTCTTCATGAATAAAAGCATCTTTAATAACCATCACATTCTCTTTGTAGAAGCGTTCTAGTTTTGTAAAGTTATTAGTACTATTATCAATCTCTTGTAAAACAGATATTACCTCCTGTTTTATCTCTTGTGCTTTAGTTGCACCATACTCATTAAGCTTTTTAATGTAGGCATTAATCTCGCGAAGATAGCTATCCTCATCTGACGTACGTTGCTCTTCATTCTCTACTTGATGATTAGAAGCATACTGCCCACCTAGCACTTTAGGATTATTGATTTTATAGACCTTGTCAACATCATAATAGTTGAACTTATCAAACAAAATTTCGTTTCGTCTCTTCTTAATACGCAATGCCATGTTTTTCCTCAGAGTTATAAACATATA
>JALSQJ010000028.1 GCA_026985495.1 Campylobacteraceae bacterium | reverse complement strand
AGTTGCACGGTTAAAGTCTTGAATAGGGTAGCTCTTACCAAATGGATAAGCTTTCATATCATCACCAATAAAGAGTTTAAAGAACTGTTTTTGCTCTTTTAGTACTTTAGTTAGCTCTAATGGATAGTCTAAAATGACAGAAGCACTCTTAGCACTATTGGTATCTATGATTTTTGATATTTTAATTCGTTCACTTAGCCACTCATTGAAGAGATAACTTTGGTAAGCAGAGACCAATAGTTTCTCTTTAGCACCTTTTAGTTTTTTTCCAGAGTGAGCAATCTCTTCTCCTTGTAGATAAGATTTACTATCTTCTCCAAATCGTTGATATCCAAAGTAGTTTGGAATACCCCCTTGAACCATCTCTTTAGCTACTTTCTCTATAGCCTCTTTTGACTCTTTATTAATATTATGTAACACAATAGAGAATCTATTTCCTTTGAGCTGTCCAACTTTTATAGGAAACTTTGAGTAGCGTCTCTCTAAAATCTCAATTTTCTCTGTAGTAAGGTTTTTTATTACATCTCGTTCATACTGTTTTGGAATAGAGATATATTGAATGGTAGTTGCATTTTTATCTTTGAGTCCAGCATAACCAATCTCTCTATGTTCTAGTTTTGTGGCTTTTGCAATAACTGTAATGAGTTTAAAGGTACTCATATCAGATTTTTTAATTTTTAAAATAAGGTTAGAACCTTTGTCAGCAAATTTAAAAAGAGGAATCTCCTCTACAAAAAACCTTTCGATGGTCTGTTCAAAGTTAAAGTTTATGGGTTTGTGGTTGTATGCGTAAGTTTTATTCATGTGAAATTATAGCAGAATTAACTACTATAATTTAATTCAAAGTATTTAACGTTTTGAAGCCTCATACATAGGTATAGTTTTAGGAAGAAGTGCTTTAATTTGAGCAATACGATTGGTTGGAGCAGGGTGGGTTGAGAGGTACTCTGGTGGAGTTTGACCACTCTGTGCAAATTTTTTCCAAAAGTTAAGTGCTGCTCTTGGGTCATAACCTGCTTTTGCTGCAAGAACTAAACCAATATGGTCAGCTTCATACTCTTGTGTTCGTGAGTGAGGAAGCATAACACCTAGTTGTGTACCAATTCCAAATGCTTGCATAACAGCTTGTGTATTAGCAGGATTTCCACGACTCTGCATAACAGCACCTAAAACTTCTCCTCCTATTTGTGCTAGTTGTCCAGAACTCATTCTCTCTGCCCCATGTCGTGCTAAAGCGTGACCAATCTCATGCCCCATAACGGCTGCTAACTCATCATCATTCTCTACATATTTAAAGATTCCTGTATAGACAAAAACCTTTCCTCCAGGAAGACAGAAAGCATTTGCTTCATCATCTTTATCAATTACAAAAAATTCCCACTGAAAATTTCGTGCTGTTGGATAGTTTGAACTTGCTACTTGTGCAATACGTTCACCAATACGTTTTACCATAGCATTTTTTTGAGGGTCATTGCTTATCTTTTCTGTTTGAAGTACCTGTTTAGCACTCTCTATTCCTAATGCTAACTCCTGTTGAGGACTCACCATAATAAATTGGCTTCTACCTGTAATGGGTGCTTTAGTACATCCTATGAATAAAAGTGCTAAAATAGCACCAGCAATTATATGTCGAAGAGTATGTTTCATGAAAATCCTTTTTGTGAAGTATAATTAATTATATCGAAGATAGTTGAAATTATAAAATGATAAAAGAGATTAAATGTTCAATATTGTATTAGTAGAGCCACAAATCCCACCCAATACAGGAACCATAGGAAGACTTTGTGTTAATGTAGGTGCTACACTTCATTTGGTAAAACCATTGGGTTTTGATATAGATGAAAAAGCAGTAACTCGTGCAGGATTAGATTATTGGAAGGAGTTAGATTTAGTAGTTTGGGAGAGTTTTGATGAGTTTTTAGAAGCTCACCCAATTGATACAAATACGCACCTAGCTACCACAAAAACAGATAAACTATATTTTGAAGCAAATTATAAAAAGGGTGATTTTATTCTATTTGGTTCAGAGACAAAAGGGATAAGAGAAGATATATTGTTAGCTAACAAAGAGCAGTGTATTACGATTCCAATGGGTGAAAAAGGTCGCAGTTTGAACCTTGGTATTGCCACAGGTATTGTCACCTATGAAGCGTTACGTCAAAATTATGATGGGTTTAAGAAAATCACAATTGTAAATACTTTAGAGGAGAAGTAGATGAGTATTGGAGATATTTTTTATATTATTGCTATTGTAATCTTTTCAATAATGACATTTGCCATTGTAAGAGGTAATTTTCAAAGAAAATTTGATGATGAGGGAAATAGATTGGATTTAAAAGAGAGAGATAAAAAGAAGTAGCTTCTTTTTAATCTAAGTTTTTATCCAAATACTTTTTTAAATGTACTAAGAAGTGCAGCTATAATACCCTTTGGTTTAATCAGTTCTGCTATAAACTCATCATAAGATAGGTTATGTTCTTCTAAAAAACCTTCAAGATAAGCTAATGATTTTTCCATTCCATGTTTTTTTTCAATAGCTACCATAGTAGCATATAGCTCTTCAGTCGTATCGATGACATCTTGAGGTGCTGCCCGTCTAAAGGCTGTAAGAGTAGTAATATTTCCATCTTTATCTCTTTTAGGTTCAAAGTCAGCAATAACCCAGTAGTAACGTCCATCTTTTGCTAAGTTTTTAATAACACCAGAAATTTTATTACCTGCTAAAAGCTTCTGCCATACTAGGTAAAATACAGCTCGTGGCATATCAGGATGTCGTAAAACATTATGTGGTACACCTATAAGTTCAGATTCTGTATAACCAGAAACTTCAGAAAAATTTTTATTAATAAAGATGATTTTCCCTTTTAAATCAGTTTTACTAACAATAAACTTTTTTTTTGAAAACTTAATCTCCTCATCTAGTACAATAGGTCGATAAATCATAGTAAACTCCTTCTGAATTTTTATACTACATATTTTGATTTTAACTAAATATAATTTAAAAACAACAAAAAATATTAAGAAATATGAAACAAGAGTACTAATGTAGGGAGTTGATTAAATAAGATATATTTAGTCAACTAAAAATCATAGATACTATTTTCTATTTTTCCCTGCAATAATAAATCTTAAAGCGTTAAGTTTAATAAACCCTTCTGCATCACTTTGGTCATAAACATCATCCTCTTCAAACGTTGAGTGGGCTTCAGAGAAGAGTGACTTTTTAGACTCACGTCCAACGACCATTACATTACCTTTGTAGAGTTTGAGTCTAACCGTTCCTTCGACATGCTCTTGTGTTTTGTCAATGGCAGATTGGAGCATCTCACGCTCTGGTGACCACCAGTAACCGTTGTAGATTAGTTTTGCATATCTTGGCATAAGCTCATCTTTTAGGTGCATTGCTTCTCTATCTAGTGTGATAGATTCAATCGCTCTATGTGCTTTGAGCATGATTGTTCCACCTGGGGTCTCATAACAACCACGTGCTTTCATACCTACATAACGGTTCTCTACAATATCTATTCTACCAATTCCATGTCTGTTTCCATATTCGTTAAGTTTTGTAAGAATAGTAGCTGGACTCATATCTTCTCCATTGATTGCTATTGGGTCTCCATTTTTGTACTCAATTGTGATATATTCAGCCTCATCAGGAGCATTCTCTGGGCTATTTGTCCATAACCACATATCTTCATTTGGCTCTTTACTTGGGTCTTCAAGTACTAAGCCCTCATAAGAGATATGAAGCAGGTTTGCGTCCATAGAGTATGGAGATGATTGTCCCTGTTTTTTCTCTATTTTAATGCCATGTTTTTGGGCATAAGCCAAAAGCTTTTCACGGCTATTTAAATCCCACTCTCTCCAAGGGGCAATAACAGCAATATCAGAATTTAAGCTAAGGTATCCTAGCTCAAAACGTACTTGGTCATTACCTTTTCCTGTTGCTCCATGACTTACTGCATCAGCACCTGTCTCTTTGGCTATCTCTATCTGTTTTTTAGCAATAAGAGGTCTTGCTATAGATGTACCTAGTAGATACTCACCCTCATAAATAGTATTGGCTCTAAACATAGGAAATACAAAATCTTTTACAAACTCTTCACGTAAATCTAATATAAAAATATTTTCAGGTTTAATACCCATTGCCAATGCTTTTTCACGTGCTGGTTCTACCTCCTCTCCTTGACCTAAGTCGGCTGTAAATGTTACAACTTCACAGTTGTACTCATCTTGTAACCATTTTAAAATAATACTTGTATCGAGTCCACCAGAGTAGGCTAATACTGCTTTTTTAATCTCTTTTTTTGCCATAATGTCACCTAATAAAAATTTGGTGAAATTTTAGCATACTTATCTATCTATTTTGCTTTTAAGATTTTATTGGTTTAAAGCTATAGGTTTTGACTGAAAGAGTAAATCAATTGGGATTTTTATAGATTGACCAGCTTTAACTTTTAAGTCTGAACCGATTATATCTCTATTTATGTTGTATAACTCTTTATATTTTTTAGCATCACCATAATAGAGTAGTGCAAGTTGGTAGATATTCATCTCATCAGGGACAATAACCTCCATTAATTCAATATCTTTTGGAGGGGTAGGCTCTTTTTCAATATAGATAGGAACTTCTTTGTAGATAACTTTTTTTACAATTTTTGTTTTTTTTACAATCTTTACTTTGGGTTTAACATTTTTTGCCTGTTTTAGTTCTCTTTTTGTAGAGTAAAGTTTAGATTTTATACTCTTTAATTCTCTATTTTTCTCTTTTTTATAGTTATTAAATTTTGCTTTTAATACAAGTAGTTCTGACTCTAAAATCTTTTTTTCACTCTCATTTCTCTTTTTGTAAACTTTTATTTTTTTTAAAATAGTTTTTAGCTTTTTCTCTATTCTTTTTTCATTAATAGTTCCTACC
>JALSQJ010000027.1 GCA_026985495.1 Campylobacteraceae bacterium | reverse complement strand
GTCTGAAATTTATTAGAAACGAAGCTAATATAACAACTCTTACAACTTTTCATTGCATATATTTAGCTGAAAATTTATTTCAAAATATTGATGTGGATTTGCTATTTGCTTATCTTTTAACAGATACTGCAAAAGAGATTTTTAATGATGAAGCTAGAGAATATGGAAATGGATTAAAAAAATTTGAACCAAATGATTTAAATAATGCTAAAATATTAAATATATTTGATTTAGATGTATCTACTAAAAAGAAAATATTAAATCTATATGGTCAATATAGAGATGAAGTTATTAATAATAAAATTGATAATCGAGCATTATTAAATAAAATCGATACAATATTACAAAATGAATTTAAAGCCTAAAAAACTAAAAAAGAGAGCTAACCTATGCAGTTTCAACCACATTTAGCCTACTCAGCATCGGCAGGGTCAGGTAAGACCTTTGCACTCTCTGTTCGTTATCTCTCTTTACTATTTATGGGAGAAGAGCCTAGTAATATTTTAGCAGCAACCTTTACTAACAAAGCAGCAGCAGAGATGAAGCAGAGAGTAATTGGATTACTTATGCATCTAAAAGATAAAAAAGTAGAGCTTCAAGAGATTAGTAAGCAGACAGGTTTGAGTCAAGAGGAGATTTTGGAGAAACAGCCAGAGATATTTGAGAGATTTCTCTCTTCATCTAACTATATTGTTACTCTTGATAGCTTCTTTACCTCCATTTTACGTTCAGCTTCACTATATATAGATATTGAGCCAGATTTTGTTACCAAAGAGATAGACCCCAAAATAAAAGAGGAGAACTTTTTAGATGAGGTTCAAGCCAACTCTCTTTTACATCAACTGGTAAAACTTGCCATGAATATTGAGGATAGACGTTTTTTAAAGATGTTTGAACTTATGCAGAACTTCTATAAAATAGATGCACTTTTGCCAAAAGAGGAGTACTTTTTAGAGAATATTGGTTCATTAGAGCTTAAAATAGATGAGAAAAGAGAGTCCTTACACCGTTTAGTGGTTGAGTCTGGGGCTTCTAAAACGGCAGTTAAAAACTTTGAACCAATGGAGGTAAAAGAGCTATTTAAAAAGTCTGTTTTTTCAAAAGAGAGTCTCTATGAGCATCGAAATTATAAAAAGTATGTAGAGAAAAATCCACAAATTGAAGAGGAGTATTTAGCTCTAAAAGCACTTCTATCAGAGTGGGCGAGGGTAAAAGAGCAGGTGGTGTTGCATAACCTATTTGCCATCTATGACTACTATAAAAATGCCAACATAAATACAGCACGGCAGTTAGGAGTACTTAGTTTTGATGATTTGACATACTTTACCCATCGTCTTTTGCATGAGAGTATTAATAAGGAGTTTTTATACTTTAAGATAGATAGCCGATTTAGACATATTTTGTTAGATGAGTTTCAAGATACTGCTACCTTACAATTTCTACTCTTAAAACCTCTCATAGATGAGGTAGCATCAGGGCATGGAACGGCAGAGTTTAGAAGTTTTTTCTATGTTGGCGATACCAAGCAGTCGCTCTACCGTTTTAGAGGAGGGGTAGAGGAGCTTTTTGATGCAGTAGCAGAGCGTTATGGTATTGAGATTAAGCAGATGGATACCAACTACCGAAGTAGTAGAAATGTAGTGGAGCAGGTTAATCGTTGGTTTGAACCTATTATGGAGGGGTATGTTCCCCAAAAGAGTAAAGAGGGAGTTAATGATGGGTATGTGGCTGTTGTAGAAGCTGAAGATATTATAGAGGAGGCGATTGTTCAACTAGAGAGGTTGTTAGAGAAAAATATACCACTATCACAGATTGCTTTTTTGGTCTCAACCAACAAAGATGGTACAACTCTTCAAGAGGCGTGTTTTGAGAGGGGGTATGCTACTTCACTAAAAACCTCTAGCTCATTAAAACATATACAAAAGGTAGCTTCAGTGGTGGCTATGGTTAGGTATCTGTTTGAGGGGAATATATTAGATGCAAAAGCGATGCTTCAAAAGACAGACAGCTCTTTAGATGAGGTAGATTTAAGTTGGTTTCACCCCTTTATGGAGCCATTGAGTCTAATTCATAGGCTCATCTCTCTGTTTGGTTATTTTGAGAGTGATTTGAACCTATTGAAACTTTTAGAGTTTAGTGCTGATTTTTCAGACATTCCTACCTTTTTAGAGGAGTTTGAGCTTTCACAAATTGCTCTAAGCTCTTCTGCTAAATTTGGAGCAGAGATTATGACCATTCATGGCTCTAAGGGGTTAGAGTTTGAACATCTTATTGTGCTAGACCGACTAAAAGGGGCAGTACCTGACCGTTCTACACTACTTTATGAGTATGATGAGTCACTACATGTAAAGCAGATATTTTACAAAATTGGTGGACGAGAGAATTTTGATGAAGCCTATGCAATGCTGTTAGATAAGCAAAAACGGTTAAATGAAAAAGATAGAGTCAATGTGCTTTATGTTGCTTTAACACGAGCTGTTGAGAGTATGACTGTTATCAAAAAAGATAAAAACTCAATGTTTGACTTATTGGGAATGAGACCAATGCAAATAGGAACATTGCATAGTGTAGGCTCTATTGTACCTAATATAGAAGAGAAAAAAGAGACTCTAGCCATCACTCATTATGGAACACAAGAGGTAAACAAAGAGGAGGAGGAAGAGGAGAAAGAGTATGATGCTATTCTTTTTGGAACAGCACTTCACTACACCTTAGAGATGATGAACTCCTTCTCCATTATAGGCGTTGCCGATGCCATTTTAGCAACTCAAAATCGTTACGGTTCAGAGTTGAAAGAGGAGCAACTCTTAGAGATAAAAAAACGAGTTTTAAATCTAGTAATTGATACAAAATTTCAGAGACTTTTAGAGAATGCAGAGGTTGTAAAAGAGCAGTCTCTCTCTTTTAATGGTGAGTTGAAACAGATAGATTTACTTTTAAGCTATGAGCAGAGGTGTGTGGTGATTGACTATAAAAGTTCTAAAAAGTACCATCTAAAACATATTGCACAGGTACGACACTATAAAAGAGCGATAGAGAGTATTGTAAAGAAGCCTACAACAGGTATTATTTTGTATATTTTGGAGGATAAAATAGAGTTTGTTGGAGTTTAACTTAAATATTACTTAATTTAAATAAATTTTAAGCTTAACCTGATATACTTCGCCCACTAAACCCAAATTGGGTCTATTTAATTTAAGGATATTACATGAAATTAACATCTGTAATGAAGCCTCATGAAGTTCAAAGAGATTGGATTCTTATTGACGCTGAGGGAAAAACATTTGGTCGTATTTTAACAGACGTAGCAACATTTTTAAGAGGTAAACATAAACCATCTTTTACTCCAAATGTTGATTGTGGAGATTATGTTGTGATTATTAATGCTGAAAAAGCAAAATTTTCAGGTAGCAAACTAGCAACAAAAGAGTACTTTACTCACTCAGGTTACTTTGGTTCTACAAAAAGTAAAAAACTTGATGAGATGTTAGAGGATAATACAGAAAAACTTTACCGTTTAGCTGTAAGAGGTATGCTTCCTAAGACAACTCTTGGTAGAGCGATGCTTAAAAAATTGAAAGTCTATGTAGGTTCAGAACATCCTCACACAGCACAAATAAATAAAGGAGCATAAGAATGGCAACTATCTATGCAACAGGAAAAAGAAAAGCAGCGATTGCTAAAGTTTGGTTGACTCCAGGTAACGGCGAAATGACAATTAATGGTAAAACATTAGACCAGTGGTTAGGTGGACATGAGACACTTAAGATGAAAGTTAGACTTCCATTAGAGGCAACTAAGCAACTAGAAGCTGTTAATATTAAAGCATCAACTCTTGGTGGTGGTTACTCTGCTCAAGCTGACGCTGTAAAACATGGTATTACAAAAGCACTTGTAGCTTATGAAGAGTCTTTTAGAGCTATTCTTAAACCAATGGGTCTTCTTACTCGTGACTCAAGAGTTGTTGAGCGTAAAAAACCAGGTAAGAAAAAAGCGAGACGTTCTCCACAGTTCTCAAAACGTTAATCGTTTCTATGAAAAAGATAATATATCTTTTTTATTTTTGGAAAGCCTGATATTAATCAGGCTTTTATTAGTTGAGTAAGAAATACCCAGCAATAGCAAAAAGAGTTGCTAAAAAGACTTTTTTTACAATGACTCCAATATTATTTCCAATCTGACATGAACTACATTGACTATATTTTTTAGCTTCATATTGAGCATAAAAGAAAAAACTTACCATTAAAAGAAGAACCAATGGGAGGGCTATTTTATGAAATGTCCATATGTTGGCTAGGGTATTTGGTGTGACTGAAAATAGAGGAGCTAAAAGAGATAGACCCATTGCCGTTATGAGTTTGTTTGAAACACTTACAAAGTAATCTTTATTGGAAAAAGTAGGACAAACATCATCAAGGGGGAGTGGGGTGAGTCCATTTTGGGCTAGATGGTCTAACATCTTCTCTCTCTCTTTTTTCTCTAATTTATCAAGAAGATTTCCTCCAAAAGTATAGTCTATCTTTCTTTGTATCGTAGAGGCTAACTCTTTATCAGATATATCTCTATGGTGTATTTTTGCCTCTCTATCTTCATATATTAATTTTATATTTTCATCTCTAGTGACAGTTACTTCTAAGTTAGGATAGTAAGATGTAGATTCTGTTGATTCAAATTTACCCGATTGTGTTAAGATACGTGGATTTATAAGCTCCCAATAGGTTTCATTCTCTTTTATAATAATTATATTGTAAGGATACCCAATTTGAATGGCAGACATAGCATTCATATTATGCTCTTTCATGGTGTCTTTCATATCTTCTAATATATCCCATAGTGTTTGATTGAATGTACGGACATCAGTTGAGGTGCTGTTAATTCTTGGGTCAGGATAGACTACCAATTTTTGTACCATGAAAAATCCTTGTGACT
>JALSQJ010000026.1 GCA_026985495.1 Campylobacteraceae bacterium | reverse complement strand
TCAAGTGGTTAAAGATAGAGAGGACCCAAATCAAGCGTGTGCTAGAATCTTTAAAGACAACTATGTTATTCAAGAGAAATTAGATATTGGTAATATCCCTGTAACACTCTATTTTTCGCCTTTTGCTATACTTTATGAGGAGTATAAAGATAAACTTGATGAGAAGTTAACTTTGACCATTGGTTATTTTGACCGAAAACTCTATATTATGTTTGTTACAAAAGATAAGATTCATGAGAGTTGGATTATTGGTACTAGAGGATTAACAGAGAAGCAGATAGCCAATAGAGTCTATAAAAGTATGAAAGCTTACTATAAAATCTCATATAAGTTTGCAGACCATGTTGAGATGTTGGTTAGTGATGACTCACCAAAATTGCTTAAAGTACTTAGAGAAGAGCTATCGATGAGCATTTTACCAACACAGAAGACAATTCACAATCTACTTCACCATATGGGTGCAGAGCAGAGTCGATTTGTGGGTAGTTATATTAAATCATTCTTGTCCTCTTCTCAACAAAAAGAGCCAATGGTTACCTCTCAAATCCAACCAAAGACTTTTGCGTCAACTAAAGCAGAACATCTATCTGAAGATGTGGCAATAAACAGTTTAGATGATATTAGATTAAATAACCTAGAAGAGGGTATATCTACTAATGATAAGAGTGAAATATCATTTATGAATAGAGTAAAAGCACTTTTCTCAGGAGAAAGTGATAACTCTTCTATCTCTAATTCTGTAAATCTACTCTCATTTCTTCCTCTATTTATTGTTTTTGCAATGGGAGGGTACTTCTTTATGCAAAATAGTTCACTTGAAGAGAGAGTAGCTACGGTAGAGGCACAATCGTATGCTCAAACCAATAATTCACTTTTAGCAATGACATCAGAAGATGTTTTTAATGCTATGGGGAAAAGTGCAGAGTTAAAATTTGCTATAATCTCAAATAGTAATATTGAGTTAAAAGGTGTTGTTTGGGGAATAGAACCTTTGAGAGATGCTCTAAATAGACTCTATAGTGATGGAAAATTTATTATTACACCACTTGAAAATTTTATGACAGAGTTTTCATTTAAATCAAAAGTATAAGGCTTATAAATTATGTTCAAAAAAATTAAACAGATATCATTAGTTACTAAAATTTTATATCTTCTTGCAGTAGTTCTCTTTTTTGTATGGGCTCTTCCTACTATGATGAATTACTACTCAAATCTCAATAAATATAAGAAAGAGCATAACAAGATTGCTGAAATATCTTCTAAATATGGGATATCTTCAGAGGCACAACCATTTTCAGTAAATGATTTTAAGAAGAGTGTTGAAACAACCTTTTTAGATGTGACTATTGTTCCAAAAGAGGAGGCTCATTATAGTGTAGATATTAAAATTAGAAAAGATGATTTAAAAGAGTTTCATACCTTTATTGAGACACTATCTTTGCGTTATTTGGTGCAAATTAAAGATGATTTAGTATTTAAAGCTAATGATGATGATACTATTAATATTAAGATGACATTGGTAGAGCTGTAGGCTCTATATTATTGTCATAAAGATAGGGACGTATTTTAGAGGGAATTTTACAAACTCTACACTCCTCTTTAAACTTTTTACTCATAGAGACTCTTTTGTATGGTGCTATATAGACTCTATCTTCACTTACTTCTACAGCCCATAACCCACCAAAAACAATAGAACTCTCTTTATTTAACTCATTTCGTTGTGATGCAGATAGAAGATAACCCAGTTTTTTAAGATATTTATCAACTATACGAGGTAAAATAGTTAAATTATCCACCTCTAAAATATAGAGCTGTTTATATTGATATATTTTCCTGTATCCTTCCATAAGACTCTTTTTATCCTGTTTTAAGTAGTTGAAACTTCGTACAATTCCATCTTTATAGTTCTCAATTAACTCATTTGCAAATCTATCTCTAAATATATTTCGTTCATATTTATCATTAAAGTTACTCTCATCAATAAAGTATGGGTGTTGATGTTGCTCTAAATAGGTTAAAAGCTCCTCTTTGCTATATTCTAAAAGAGGGCGAATTACCCTATAGTCTTTACGCTTTGAAACTCTCTCTAGTCCCATAAGTTCATTAACTCCTGCCCCTTTAGTTAGACGCATTAAAAACCACTCTAGTTGGTCATTTAGATGATGAGCAGTTAAAAGATTGTCATAGTTCTCCATAAGCTCATCAAAAAAAGCATAACGAAAATCCCGTGCATTTTTTTCAAAGTTATTTTTAAAAGTAGGGGCATGAGCAATATGTACTTTTAGATTATATCTATTAGCCAATAGTAAAGCATGAGCCTCCTCATCTTTAGCTTGGTCTCTTATACCATAATTAATAAGAGCAATATCAAATTTAATGTTATGTTCAAGAAGTAAAAAAAAGAGAGCAGAAGAGTCCACTCCTGCTGAAAATGCTAGTAGGTTTCTCTCCTCTTTTATCTCTTCTACATCCATTTTTTACCTCTTATCTTTTGATTATACTATTTTCATAAGTGTTCCAAGTAACTTCTCACCTGTAAAGTTAGTAATTTTTACCTCATACAACGCTCCATATAAAATCTCCAAATCGGAAGTATCGTTAATGAGTATATCTCCATCAATATCTTTTGCCCAAAGGGTTGGACGAGCCGATAAAATATACTCATGCTCTTCACTCTTGCCCTCTAAAATAACATTAATGGTTTTACCAATCATCTTTTTTAAAGAGTACTCTGTAGTCTCTTTGGCAATCTGTTCAAGAGCTTCAACACGCTCTTCAATAACCTCTTCTTCTACAGGCTTCATAGTAAAGGCTGGTGTAGTCTCTTCATTTGAGTAGTAAAATACATTAAAACGGTCAAATTTAAACTCTTGTAAAAAGTCACAGACTCTTTTAAACGCTTCATCACTCTCTCCTGGGTGTCCTGCAATGATTGAGGTTCGTATAAAGGCATCTTTTTTACTCTTCATATACTCTAAAAGTTCAATACTCTTCTTCTCTCCAAATCCACGACGCATTATCTTTAAAAGAGTATCATCTATCTGTTGAATTGGCATATCATAATAGGTCTCAAATACTTTAGAGTCTGCAATTGTATCAATAAGTTTAAAGGTGGTAGTAGTTGGGTAAAGGTAGAGAATACGAGCAATTTTTACACCATCTACACTCTCTACAGTTTTAATTAAATCTACTAAACCATCTTTTAGTCCAATGTCTCGCCCAAAACTAGAGGAGTCTTGAGATATAAAACTAAACTCATAGAATCCTTTAGCTACTAGGGCAGTTAGCTCTTTTTTAATAGACTCTAAAGTTCGTGAATGGAGTTTTCCTTTAAAACTTGGAATGGCACAAAATGAACAACTTTGATTACACCCTTCAGCAATCTTAATGTAGGCGTGAGTGTTTGAACCTGTAATAATACGTTCTGAATTTTCATTTGCCAAGTAAACAGATGGAGAGAATATACCTCTCTTTTTAGCAATCATTTGGTCTATTTTTTCATAGTCACCAACCCCTGTAAATATATCTACTTCAGGTAAATCTCGTTGTAGCTCCTCTTGGTATCGTTCAGTTAGACAACCACTAACTACTAAAAGTGAACTCTCTTTACGCTCTTGGTGTAGATTTAAAATGGTGTTAATGCTCTCCTCTTTGGCAGCATCTATAAACCCACAGGTGTTGACAATAATAACATCGGCAGAGGTTGCATCATCTGAAATTTCATACTCACGTAAACGACCCAACATAACTTCTGAATCGACAAGATTTTTAGTACAGCCAAGGCTGACAAGGTGTAGTTTTTTTGACAAAATAGTTCTCCAAATGTTAAGGGATATTTTTTTGTATTGTATCTAATCCCTTAATCAATTTGGCTTTTAAGGTCGTTTAACCTCAACTACAAAAGTTTTTTTATGAAGATATTTAAGAACACTGCTAACATGAGAACGAGCCTCATTTGCTGATTTGTAAGGACCAATGAGAACATAATCTTTTCCATAGTGGCTTAATACAATGTAGTTGAAGTTAGAGTTCTCTAGTGGTTTTAAAAAGCTTTTTGATGGTGAGTATGTCTCAAAAACTGCCATTTGCAGATAGAACCCTGGTTGTGCAGATTTTGAGAAGATTCTTTGTGTTTTTGAGATTGAAACACTAGATGGTTTACTCATAGCATCATAGTTAATAGTCACACCTTTTGAGTGGTCAACAATTCCAGATGGAACATCTTTAGATTGTTTGTTTTTATTTATTTCGCCTGTTTCGCATCCTACAATAAGTAGAAGCATTGTCATTATAGATAGAGTTTTTTTCATCTATTTCCCCTTTTAAAAATAGTATAACTCAATAATAACTTAGTAAAACTTGATAGAACTTTATAAATGTAATTAAATCCAACACAATGTAGATAAAACTATTAATATAACTATTTTGTAACGTAAATTAAATGACCTTAATTAGTTTTTAACCACTTATCTTTGAGTTGCTCATGGAGACTCTTTTCAACCCCATTTGACTCTCTTATTTTTAATAGAACTCTATCTACTTGCTCTTTTAAATTACTATTTTCATGGAATATAATTCCATATTGTTGAGGATTAAATTTAAATGGAAGAACTGTTACAACTCTCTTCTTCTCCTCTTTATTTATCTTATTTGCAAGATAGACAAGTCTTGGTCCATCATGAACTAATGCTTCTGCTTTTCCCTCTCTTATTAATTTAATTCCCTCTGATAGATTTTTTACTAGAATAACATTTGCACCTAGTTTTTCCATATATCGTCTTGGTGCATCACTCTCTACAACTGCTACATACTTTCCTATTAAATCTTTTTCAGAGCGTATTGAGCCACCTATTGCTTGTGCTGTTAAGGCTGAAGTAACAATAGCTGTTAAGATACTTACTGCTAAAATTCCAACAATATGCCACATTAAATCTATAACTCGTGCAATACCTTTATTTGGTGGTGTCTCCCAAGTAATAAGCATAGTAATTCCCCACCAAAAAGAGTCTATAATTCCCTCTGAATATTTTTTTGAAAAGAGGGTAGAGTTTTCATCTCTCTTATCTACAATCCATCGTAGATGTATGGTTACTAGCAAGAATAGAAGAAAGAGTATTATTGTCTCTAAATTCATCATCTTTTTTATCTCTTTTGCCATTAATTCTAAAACAGATGCAGAGGTTTTAGAGGCATCAACCATTACTTGAAGACCAAGTTCATACATAGAGGAGGAGAAATCTATATCCTTTTCTCTAGCAGATGTAATTGTTATAGCAGATATTCCAGCATCAATTTCACTCTTTTTTACACCATTAATAAGTGCAGATGTTGAATCATAATAGACCCATTGTGTATCTACTTTTAGCTCTTTAGCAATTCTATTCCAAAGGTCAATAGAGAAACCAATAGGCTTACGCTTCTCTTTGCTAATATTTTGCTCATACATAACCCATGGTTCAGAGGGTTTAATCCCAATTTTTAAAGTTTCACTCTGTGCATAAAGTGAAAAAAGTAGCATAAAAGATATTATTAATTTCATAACTTTTTCCTATTATTAATTTGGAAAAAAATTATACTTATTTATTATTCAATATCTATCTTAATATGCAAAAATAGTAAATATGAGTAAAAAAATCACAATATGCTTTACCTATCTACTCAAAATATATCTTTTCTTGTTCTTCTCTATTATGGGGTGTATTTATCTAAACTATAGTACACTTCACTCTTAATATTTTATAGGAGAAGAGCATGAGCCTATTTGGAAACAACAATAATGAATTTGATATAGAACTGTTAGATGAAAATCTAATGGGAGAAGATGTTCAAAACAAAATAACTTACTGGATACTCAAAATCATTATTGAGATGGGTGGACATAAACGCTTTATAGACACTGACAATGACTTTGAGCATGAAGATATGGCGACTTTTTTAGGCTTAGAGAAGTATGTGGAGTTTGATTATAGTGACTTTAACCGTGTAGAGCCACTTTTACTGCTCAAAAAACGGCTTAAAGCCCTTAGAAAAAAAGCCCCTTTCTCTTCGTCTGATTTGTTACTTAAAAACATTGAGAAACTCTCTGAACTCATTGTGTTAAGCCCTTCTGAAAAGCAAGTTTTAGAGTTCGTTATTTTATTAAAACAGTATGATATATTAGAGAATGCTTTAGATATGTTAGGTAGCGAACTCAATAGTTCACGTGTAAAACGTATTTTAAATATACTTTTAGAAATTCCCATAGATGAGATAAATGAAATGTTCTCTCCCAACTCAACCTTTAGCCGTTCTGCACTACTGGTTTTAGATTCTGATGAAGAGTACTCTTTTGTCTCAAAGCTTAGACTCATTAACCGTGAGTTCGCTGACAATATGTTAAACCTAGACGAAGATATCACTGAGATGATAAAAGACTCGGTACGTCTTTCCGACAAAGGTTCACTAGAGATTAAAGACTACTCCTATATCAAAAGCGATTTAGAGATTCTAATGCCCTTTTTACATCAAGCTTTAGAGAGCAAACAAAAAGGGGTAAACATCTTACTTTATGGTCTGCCAGGAACAGGAAAAACAGAGCTTTCTAAGACTATTGCTAATGTTTTGGGTACAAAGCTTTATGAGATCTCTTATGCTGACAGCGATGGTGACCCCATTGAGGGTGAGGCACGGCTTAGACTCTACAAAACAGCCCAAGCCCTCTTCTTTAATAACCGAACACTACTTATGTATGATGAAGCAGAAGATGTCTTTGAGAGTTATGAGGGTGGCTTTTTCATGATGCCTAAACAGCAAAGCGACAAAGCGTGGATAAACAAAATCTTAGAGACCAACAATGTCCCTACTATTTGGATTACCAATAATATTGGAAGTATTGATAATGCGATTATTAGACGTTTTGACATGAGCATTGAGTTGCCCATTCCCTCTAAGACTCAACGTAAAGAGATTATTAAAAAGTACTCTAACAACATTTTAGATAAAGAGGAGATTGAGATACTCTCTGAACATGAGAGCATTGCTCCTGCTCTCATCTCCTCTGCTGTTAAAGTGGCTGAATATCTACCACAACAACAAAAGAGAAAAGCCTTTATGAAACTGCTTAACAATACCCTTAAAGCCCAAGGGTATGAAGAGGTCAATCCAAATAGAGTAGCTGTTTTACCTAAAAATTACAGTTTAGAGTTTGTCAATACCGACACAAAACTAGAAGAGCTAGTAGAGGGCATTAAAGCACACACCTCTGCTAGACTCTGCCTCTATGGAGCATCAGGAACAGGTAAAAGTGCCTTTGCTAAACACCTAGCTCAAATGCTAGATAAACCATTTGTAATTAAATCTGGCTCATCACTTATGAGTAAATGGGTAGGTGAGACCGAAAAGAACATTGCCAATGCCTTTAGAGAAGCCTACGAAGAGGAAGCCGTACTTATTTTTGATGAGGTCGATGGCTTTTTAGCTGAAAGGGGTCAAGCCAAAGTCAATTGGGAGGTAACCCAAGTAAATGAGATGCTGGTACAGATGGAGAAGTTTGATGGAATTTTTGTGGCAACCACCAACCTTATTGACCATTTAGACCAAGCTAGTCTGCGTCGTTTTGATTTAAAGCTAGAGTTTAAAACCTTAGCCCCAGAGCAGTTAGAGAAAATCTTCATCTCCTATGCTAAAGAGCTTAAGATAGATGCCCCAAGTGAAGCAGAACTTCATGAGATGCGTTCCTTAAAAAAACTTACACCTGGAGATTTCGCGACCATTACACGTCAAGGTAAGTTTAGAAAGATTACTTCAGCGTCTGAATTTATTAAACGTTTAAGAGAAGAGATGAAACTTAAAAAAGAGCAAAATGGTAGTGCAATGGGGTTTATTAATTAAACTCCGAATACCAAAATCGATACCATCTATCGCCCCAAAAAGCTTTGGCAATTTCCCAAGCCACATAAAAAATAAGCCAAATAATAAACAGAAGAAACGGTAAATAGTAGCCAAAAAAGGCGAACATGGCTTCATACGTTCCCCAATCAGAGAGTTCTGTTGCTGACCAATAGGCGACTAGTGAGCCATAGATTGGGATTAGAGTAGTAATCAATGAACCAACCGTTGAGACAATGCCACTCCATTCATATTTTTCGCTGTACCAATCATAGATGTAAAATATTTGCCAAAATGTTATAATACTATACCAAATGATGTTCAATCCCACAATTATATTAATCCATTCAGGTACACGACTTAACTCTAAATCCTCTAGTTCACACTTATCCCAATCATTATTGACTGCTTTATAAAGCTCATACTCTATTTCATCTTCATCAAACTCTTGGGCTAACTCCTCAAAATCAGGCATGTTCTCTTCCATTCCCACATCTAAAACAATACGCTCATTGGCAATAATCTTTTTAGCAATAGAGGAGGTTTTATAGTCATCTTCAACAATAAAACGTTGCAGGTGTTGGGCGATAGATTTGACATCATCATATTCATCTATGGTAAATCTTATGGCTATTTTCTTCATATAAAATAATAACATAAAAAGTATGTTATAATCTATTTAAACTCGATAAATAACCTTAATGAGCATAAAATAATATAACTTATGCTACAATAAACGCATAAATAAAAATTTGCGTTTAAAGAGTAGTTATGGCAAAGGGTATTATTGAAAAAGCACCATTTAAGTTTGAAGAACTTGCAGAACATTTAACTCAAGATAACTTTCAATATATTATAAAATATAAAGAGGTAGATGAGCAGGGGCGTTATCTCTATTGGAATAAGTTTAAGTATCATGTGGATAAAGATGACGACAAAAACATAGCTTGGTGGGCAACTAAGTGGAATCGTTTAGCTAAGATGAAAGTGATTGATTATGAAGATAAAGGGGGAGAGGAGTCTTTTGGTTTTTGTGTACCAGATATTCTTCAAGCTCAACTCCATAAGATTGCAACACTATCATCACAAGGGATTGTTCCTCATAACTCAATTAAAAAAAACTATCTTATATCATCACTTCTTATGGAGGAGGCGATTAGTAGCTCTCAATTAGAGGGTGCATCAACTACACGACGTGTTGCAAAATCAATGCTATCAAGTGGTCGTAAACCTCAAAATGAAGATGAGGAGATGATTTTAAATAACTATATCTTAATGCAGGAGATAAAACGAACCAAAGATGAGGAGTTGAGTATTGATATGATACTTGAGTATCATAAGATTGCTACAGATGGAAATAGAATTAATGGTAACGTAGCAGGTAAGTTTCGAGATAGTGATGAGATTGTTATTACCGATGGATTTGAAGAGATTGTTCATGTTCCACCACCTTGTAATCAGATAGAGGAGCGACTTCAAAAGGTGTGTCAATTTGCCAATGAGGTACATTTAGGAGAGGGGAGTAGTATATTTATTCACCCTGTTGTAAAGGCAATTATTTTACACTTTATGATTGCCTATGAGCATCCATTTTCCGATGGAAATGGACGAACAGCACGAGCTATATTTTACTGGTTTATGCTAAAGAGTGGGTATGACTTTTTTGAGTATGTCTCTATTAGTAAACTTCTAAAAGTTGCACCTAGTAGATATGGAAAGTCGTTTATATATACTGAAATTGATGATAACGATTTAACCTACTTTATATTTTATCAAGTAGAGATTATTATTCGTGCTATTGATGAACTGTTGCTCTATCTACAGAAGAAGAGTCAAGAGTTTGAAGAGGTCTCTGAACTCTTAAGCTCTTCTACTATTGGGCAGAAGTTGAACTTTATTCAAAAAGATATTGTAAAAAAAGCAATTAAAAGCCCTGGAAGAGTATTTACCTCTAATGAGATAGTTGCAGATTATGACATCTCTGAAAATACAGCAAGAAAGTATCTCAATGAGTTAGTAAAGTATAAAATCTTAGCATCTTATAGAGATGGGCGACGCATTAGTTACATCGCTCCATCTACAATTCGTGAGGTGTTGGAGTCATAGACTCTCTTTATCATCTCTCTCCACCCCTTTTTGAGTGGATATTTTTGGTTAGGGTAGAGCCAATCTTGTTCACGTGAAAAGTAAATTACATATTTATCGCTCTGGTTTAGTGCTTTTTTTAGTGTTAGTTCAATATCTTTGATGGTTGAGTGTTTTCGTGTATCAAACTCTCTGTAGGTGCTTTTTTGTCCAAGGTTAGATACCATAAACCCAATATTTACATCTTTTGACCATGTATCTCTCTGCTCTTTTGGTACAACCCATTGGTATTTTTCATCTAAATTATTAAATTTATTGTTGGCAATATCATACTTTCTCCATTGGTAAGCGTATCCAAAATGTTCAGTTTTTCGATATTTGTAGCTCTCTCCCATATCGTAAAGTTTAGCTTTATCATTTAATCCCTCTTTTAATCCTGTAAAGATAGCTCCATGAAACTCATGCTCTCTTGGTAGCCCCATATCAATCACCACTGGGTAGGTTTTATTTGAATTGGCATGAGAGAGTGATGCTCCTAGATAGACCAACATAGTTAAGTTGGGGTATTGAGTTACCATACTTTGCATAATATGTTTAAATCGTTCACTTACTTTTGCTGTATGCTCTTTAAAATTGTATAGTCTGTTTCTATATCCATCTTCATCTACCCATTGTGGTTCAGCCCCTTTTTTCTCCCATGATGTAAATTTATTTGGATTCTCTTTTACCTCTTTTAGAGTTGGAAATTTAAAATTTACCATTTTATGTGCCTCTTTAGTGTAGGGTTCATCATCAAAAGCAATCCCTTTGAAGCCTAACTCCTTAGCAACTTTAGCTACAACAGTAAAATTGTCTGTTATCTGTTCCCATGCATCATCGTCCCAAAAATCAGCAGGGAAATGTATATTTACTTGTAAAAAGTTGTCTCTATTTGGGTAGAGATTTTTCATCTCTTTTACCTCGCTCCAAACATACTCATAGGTAAGGTTTCTATCTTTTTGCATAACTAAATCGGTATAGTGATTTCCCACCATTATAAATCCAGAGAATGGAAGTTTTGAGATATAATCGTGATTAGCAACAAGATTTTTTGCCATATGTGGAAACCAGTCGTTCCCTTCGGCTAAAATAAGTTTTTTCTCTGTTGAGAATAGTAGTGTAAGAAGTAGTGTCAGAATAAGTAATAATTTTTTCATTTTTTCACCTTTTTATTAAAAAACATAAAATAATATACTTTATTTTGTTATACTCTTGTTAAAAAATCAGGTTAAAAGGGAAATTTATTGGTAACAGATAGATATTTAAATTGGTTACTATCATTAATATATGCTTTTCTTTTTGTCTATGTTATACCGTGGGTAGATTTAAATGGTGGGGAGTTTCTTGATATTCAATCATATTTAGAACAGATTACCTATATTCATGAGGGGGGAAAAGAGGCTGAGGTATCTGGCATACAGTTGATTTTACATGAACCTCTCTGGAGAGCAGTAGTTATTTTTATTGGAGATACTTTTACTAACTATAGAGATGCTCTATATATTATCTCATTTTTTACAGTTTTTGTATATACCTCATTTCTTATAAAGAGAGTAGAGTTCTATATTGCAATGATTTTTCTAATTAACCCTATGATGGTAAATCTATTTATAGAGCAAGTAAGAAGTGTTTTTGCTTTTAGTATTGTTTTAATAGCTTACGATTTAGCATCTTCATCTAAAGAGCGTTACCCCAAACTCCCTATTGCTCTTTTCGTTGTTGCATCTCTTATACACGCTTCAATGCCTCTATTTTATCTCTTTTACTATATTCTTTATAGGTATAATAGTCGCATTCAAGACTATAAATACTACTTTATTGCTCTTGTTTTTGGACTTTTTATTGCTCTTTTTATGAAGTATGGAATTACCTATATCTTAACAATGTTGGGTGATAGACATGCTAATTATGATGAGTATATTGCAGGTGCATCAATTGCTTACTCTATTGCATGGATGGTTATCGCCTCTATTCTTGGAACTTTTGGAGATTTTAGTAACCGAGATAGACGTGTTGTTGTGGCTTACTCCATTATGATAATGAGTTACTTCTTTTTTGCTTCTGCTTTAGGGATTTTTGCTACACGGTTTGTTGCACTTATTATGCCTTTTATCATAATATCTATTGGGTATCTTCCTAAGCATATCAAACAGTGGACATATCTTTTCCTTTTGCTATATAATATCTACTCATTTAAATATTGGTTTCAATTTTATATTTTATAAATAAAGGGTTTAATATGGTTTTTTTAAGATGGATAAAAGAGCGTTTCTTACTATTTAGACGTTTGTTGATTGAACTTTATAACAGTGTAATTTATCAACCACAATCACAATTTTTACTTCATAGGTTAAATGCTCATCGCTGTAAAGAGGAGAGTTTTTTATTCTACTCATTTTTTGGTAGATTGGGGTTTGCTACAAAGGAGATAGTTGCTCTTTTTACAAACAATAAAATCTTTAAGAAGAGTATTAAGCTTGATGGTTTTGATGAGATTGATTATAGGGAGCTTTATAAAAAGGGAGAGAGTAGCATACTCTACCCAAAATCACCAATGGTAATGGTAGAAAAGAGTAAAATTGAAGATAGCTATTATGAGAAGATAGCCAACTCTTTTATCCTCTCATATACCTATAATAGAGAGAAAAGAGATATAAGTAGTGAATGGGAGCGTATCTCTAGTGAATTTAGAGAGATATTTTTTGATAAAAATAATAATATAATAAAAGAGAATTTAGAAAACTTTAGAGGTGACCCTAAAATATATAATAAAATCTTTAATAATCAATACCCATATATTGAACCAAAAGATGGGTATGTAAAAAATTATCTAAAAGCAATTGATTTGGTCTTGGAGTATCACCGTTATGGAGCTAAGATAAAAAAAGAGATGTTGGCTTCTGTAAGTGAGAGTATGGCAGGGAACTATCTTAGTGTAAATTATCGTGGAAAAAAGATTAGTGAACAGTTGTTACAACACACTGTTATAGCTAATGATTTAGTAACAAATATTCCATTTTCTACCACTAAAAGAGATATTGTTTTAGATATTGGTTGTGGCTTTGGTGGAAGTGCAAGGCTTTTAAATATCTATACTCCAAACACAATACAGATTCTTTTAGATTTGCCAGAGACACTCTTTTTAACAGCGTACTATTTAAAATATAATTTTCCTAATAAAAAGATAGCATTACTAGAGGATATCTATCCTCATTTAGAGAGTTTAGATGAGGTTATTTTGGAGTATGACTTTATTATTGTTCCTCCTTTTGTGTTGGATTATCTAAAAGAAGAGAGTATAGATGTTGTGGTAAACGCCTCCTCTTTAGCCTTTATGTCTAAAGAGTATTTAGAGTACTATTTAGAGCAGACCAAAAGAGTTTTAAAGAGTGGTGGCTATTTCTACTCATTAAATACAACTAATGATACTCAATGGGGTGTAGGCTCTTACAATTGGGATTACAAAGCTGACTATTTGACACTCTATTTTAACTACAATAACCGTTTTGCTTTTCCTCAATGGTTAGGAAGGAAGGTTTAAAAAAAATTAGATAGCCAATACCCAACAGTTCCAAAAACTACTCCCCAAAAAATAGAGTCAATAATAGTAAAGAGTATAAACGCTTTTTTGGGCAATTTGGTTAATGCAGAGGGGAGTGATATAAACTGTTTAAGCCCTTTTAGATTATTTACTAAATATTCTGAAATTTTAGGATAGTTTTCAAATAACTTCTCTAACCTATAGATTTTTGGTTTAGATACATAGAAGAGTTGGCTAAAATATTTTAAAAATCTATTATCTGTTTTCTCTATCTTAAATTTGGCAATCAATCCAGAGCCAATTAATAAAAATATTACAGAGGGTATAAAAATTAAGATATTAAGATGCTCTTTTGCCGAAAGATACCCTAAAGGGATTATGAAAAAAGATATTAGTGGTGGTAAAAAGAGTGTTCCAATAAAGAGAGTTGTAAAAAAACTAATAGGGGTAAAATAGCCACTCCATGCAAGTTTTGTTGTCCCCTCTCCATACATTTTATATTTATAGGTGGTGAGTGCATCAATCCTTAGAGGTCCTCTAACATGGAGTTTATTGGTAGCAATTCCAACCTCTGGACCTGAACCTACGGTATCTCCATCTGAAAATTTTGTACTTGCATTCAAATATAGACATGAGGCATCAACATGGTTCATAAAATACTCACCCACCTCTATATCTTCTGTAATAATTGCTTCAGAGTGTCCTGACCCATAATGGTCAATATGCTCTATTGCCTCCTCTACACCTTTAATGACTTTAATATTTAAGGTGTTAGCAAGATATTCAATATTGTAATCCTCCTCTTTTGTCTCCTCTACATCTATATATCTTTTTGTGCTAGAACACCCTTTAAGGTGTGTCTTTTCATCTTTAAAAACTTTGTAGAGTTTAGGTAGAATTTTAGGTGCAATCTCTTTATGAATAAGGAGTGTCTCTACTGCATTGCAAACATTAGGTATAAGACATTTTGAGTTTCGTGCAACCTCAATTGCTTTTCTGTGGTGTGCATCTTTGTCAATGTATATATGGTTTAATCCACGGTTAAATGAGATAACAGGAACCAAAGAGTGTAACTCAATAAAACGGTTAAAAATAGCCCCACCACGAGTTAAAACAACATCGATGTAGCTATCCTCTTTTACAAGTTTAACAATTCCCTCTTTTGAGCCATCAAATACAAAGGTGATAATCTCTTTAGGTAGGTTGTTTCTCTCTAATACGTCATGTAAAATCTTAATAATTGCATGGTTAGAGTGTTCTGTATCATCAGCCCCTTTTAAAACAGAAACATTTCCTGTTTTAAAACATAATCCAGCTCCATCAGAGGTCATACTTGGTCGCAATTCATAGATAATACTAACTACACCAAGTGGAACAGAGGTACGTTTAATAAGTAACTCATCATGAGTCTCCCACTCCTCCAATACTCTACCAATAGGGTCAGGATAGGTAGTCATTCTACGCAACACATTTGCCATATTTACAATGCGTCCTTGGTTGAGCATAAGACGGTCTAATCCTACATCATTTAGACTATTTTTGTATGCCAATTCCATATCTTTTTTATTGGCTTCTAAGATGGTTTGACTATTTTTTAAAATAGCCTCTGCCATCTCGTTGAGTATTTTATCTTTTTGGGAGTTTTCCATAGTCTCAATATATCTTTGAGCCTCTTTTGCCTTTTGTAAAATAGTCTGTAAGTTCATAAATTATACCCTCTTTTATAAATAATATAACCTTTTGCAAAAATTAGAAAATAAGCAATAAAAGCATTAAGCCAAATCATACCCACAACATTAAAAAAGTGTAGAACCAAAGGTGCTAATATTAGATTGAGAACTCCTGCTGTAAAAAGAATTTTATTGAGTGTTTTACTCTCTTTAATGGTTACTAAGATGTTTGTAAATTGACTTCCATAGGGGAAAACAATCAACATAATTGAGGTTACTTTTAGTAAATATAGATTAAGAGGGTCAACGCTCTCTCCTGTAACAATGTTTAAAATATCTTCAGCAAAATAGAAAAGAGTAAGTGAGGTAGGAATCATAATCAATAAAATAGCTAGAGAGAGTTGTCTGTTTCTACTTATAAAATTTTGGTTCGATTTTTGGTAAACCCTCACAAGGTAAGGATATACCACACGAGTAATAGGGTCAAATAGGTTTCCAATGGCAGCCATTATTTTAACCGATATAGCATAATATCCTAACATAGTAGGCGATACAAATAGACCAGTAATAATGGTTGATGTAGTAGAGTAGAACTCAACGGCAATTTTTGAGGTAAATATATACCAACCATCTTTTAGGAAGAAAACTATCTTCTCTTTTGTAGTGGAGATAATCTTTATATTAAACTTTTTTATAGCGATATATAATCCTAAAATCCCAACTATTATGGAAGTTAGGCTATGTAGAAAAATAAGTATTGGCAGATCATTTTTATCTTTTATAAATAGTAGAACTAAAAGAAAAAAGGATAGTTTCAAAAAACCATTTAGATACATAATAAAACGCATCTTCTCCACCCCTTGGAAAAACCATAAAGGTAAAATAGTATTTCCTATTAACATACCATAAGAGAGAAAGAGTATCTCTTTGTATAGATAGAGTTTTTCAAACATAAAAATAGCAATAGTTAAAACAGTAAGAAAAAGAGTTGCTAAACTAAGTTTGATAAAGAGTACTGATGAAAAGATTTCATCTATCTTATTTGGGTTCTCTTTATGTAGAGAGATATGGTAAGTAGCCGAGAGGTCAAATCCATAATCTGAAAATTTAACTCCATACATAGCAATAGCAAAAATAAAAGAGTAAATTCCAAATCCATCAACTCCTAGTCTCTGGATAAGATATGGAATAAGAAATAGAGGTAAAATATAGTTTATAAATTGTAAGGTCATCAAAGAGATAAAGTTCTCTGATAGCCTTTTTTTTGTCTCTGTAGTCATAAATTATTTTATCTTTTAAAAACTGTATCAATCATCTCTAATCTCTCTAAAGGTGTTTGAGTCTGAAAGATATTTCTTCCAATACATACACCTTGAAAGCCAAGATTTTTAGCCACTGTTAAACGCTCTTTAAAAGTCTCCATATCTGCTCCACCTGCTAAAAGTAGAGGAGGTTCATTTTTACTAAATGGTTTAAGCTTTTTAATCTCATCTTTATTAGATGGTAGATGAATCTTAATTAGGTCAGCACCAAGTTCAGTACATACTCTAATGGCATAGTTAAAGGCATCTGCATCTTCCCAATCACTATTACCTACCATAAAGAGTACAGGGTATTGGTATGAGTTAGCTTTCGATACAATTTTACTTATATTCTCTATCGCTTCATCTAAATTATCAACTTGAAAATCTATTTGAATAGAGATTGCTGTACCATCAACCATTTGAATATCATCAATATTAGTAAGTGGAACTTTATTTATATTTTTATTGCTCTTTGTTAGCCCCATTGTTTGAACAACAATATTGGTCTCATGAAATATATCTAAATTGTAGATATATCTATGATTTAGTACAACAGCAGGTATCTTTTGTTTTTGTGAAAAATCAATCCAATTATTAACACTATTAACACTCTCAATACCCTCTATAGGTCCATTACTTAGGGCATGGTCCATAGCTAAGATTAAAAAATAGTTATCTCTTTTTAGTTTTTGAAGTCGTCTCTGTTTTCCCCAACCATGTACCATTTATAGTCCTCTATCATCTTGAATAAACTCTAGTAAAATTCCATCTGGGTCTTTAATAAAGAAGTAATCTACCTCTGTTTTCCCTCGAATAATCTCTATTTTATCTTTATATCCATTTTTAATTAAAAACTCTTTTGTCTCATGAACAGATTTGACTTTAAGTCCAAAATGTTTCACCCCAATACGTGGTAAATCGCTCATTAGCTCTTTTGAACTTTGTGGTGCTTCTTGGTAGTTTTGAAAACAAAAAAGCTCTAAAAATGTATCTTTTAATTTTAGGTGAGCTATCTCTAATGAGTTGTCATCACTGCTCCATCGGTAAGCCTCTTTAAATCCAAATAGTTCATAAAATTTTATGGAGTTATTCATATCTGTAACACTTAATGCTACATGGTGAATTGTAAACATGGGAGTCCTTATTATATATTTTTATATTTTTTATACATCTACTTAATTTTTTAAACTCTTTTTCAATCTCTCTATCTCTTCAAAACTCAAGCCTGTACTCTTCTGAATAATCTCTATGTCAAGATTAAGCTTTAACATTCCTATAGCTACTTTTTTAACACCATTCTCAATGCCCTCTTGAATTCCTTTTTGGATTCCTCTGTCAAATCCAATATTAAATGATGGCATTTTTTTAATATCTACGGTTAGCATCTCTTCTCCTTTTCTTACATTATCTTCTAAATTTCTGTTGGTTGCATAGTATCTCAATATGGATTATATCATCTTCATTTTTAAAGAGCAAGTCAGCATCTCTTTACTCACAATATCCTTATCGCCCATGAGCTATCCTTTTTTTGGGATAGAATATTTCAACATAAAATATTTATTTTTGTTGGAAATTTTTCAAATTGTAATGTTTTTATGAAGTGGATTTTTTAGGGACGATAATTTAGGTATTTAAAGTAGTATTTAAAGTAGCTTGTCCCATTTTATGCTATGTTTTATTTAAGGTGGCGACTGTCCCCCTTTTTTTCCCTTTTTTCATAATAATGAGCTTTGGAATAATTTCCATTAAAGTCGGCTACTGCTAAATAGCCTAAAAACAGTACTTCATTATCACTTA
>JALSQJ010000025.1 GCA_026985495.1 Campylobacteraceae bacterium | reverse complement strand
ATGATAAAGTATTGATTCAAGGTAGTTATAATATAGATAAAAATAGTGGAGAGTTTACATTAAATACACAACACTATAGATTTAACAATAGTGATATAGATTTAAAATTTAATTCAGATTTAAAGGTGAAAATTAAAGATGAGAAGTTTGATGTTGAGGGGGATATTACACTTTTAGATGGAAAAATCGAGTATGAGGTAGAGGGTTCTCAAATTGTAGAGGATAGCGATATTATAATTGTGCAAGATATCTCAAAAGAGAAGAGTGTACTTTTCAAAAATGTTAAACTATATTTGAAAATTCATAATAAAAATCCTATACTTTATAGTGGGAAAGATGCAAATATTAATTTTTATAATGAGTTAACTATTGTAAAAAATTATAATCAGAAGATGCAAGTAACAGGTATGAGTACTATTGTTAATGGTTATTATGAGCTAGAAGATAAACATTTTCTTTTAGATGAGAGTCATCTCTATTTTGCAGGAGATGTTAAAAAGCCTCTTTTGGATATAAAAGCAAACTATACAAAAGAGCAGTATTTAGTACATATATTTATTTCAGGAACGACTGATGAACCAATTATAAACTTTAACTCTGAACCCTATTTAACTCAACAAGAGATTTTATCACTTATTCTTTTTGATGGAACAGGGACTAGTGATGGACATGGAGCAGAAGCCTATACTCTTTTAGGAGGAACATTTGCAAAAGGTTTTATGAAAAGTTTAGGTATAGATATTGACCATTTTCTCTTAGGGGCAGATGAGAATGACCAACTATCATTAGAGATAGGTAAAAAAGTCTCTAAAAACATTAGTGTATTATACTTAAACAGAGATGGTTTAAGTGGTGCAAAGGTAAGGGTAGAGCATAGTGACAGGTTTGAGACAGATATTATTATTCAACCCCCTAATACCTCTAGCATAGAGTTTTTATATAAGCGAGACCATTAATCATTGATGTTCTAAACTGTATTGAAGATAGGCATAGATAGCTTCTGCCTCTTCATCAGTCAAATAGTATATAGGCATAATCTTGTGATGTTTTTTATGATTATTCTCTATGTACTCATTTCTAAGACTAGCTTTTAACTCTTCAAGTGAATAGCTTGTAATATCTACTCCACGAAGTAGTTTTGGGTTCTTTTTCTTATCATAATATTTTGCAATAATTTGACCACCTTTTCCCTCTTTACCATGGCATTGACTACATGAGATTCCTCTTGGTTGTCTATATAGCATTCGTCCATACTCAACAGTAGAGAGAAAACTATCATCTTCTTGAGTTGTTTGGTTGGTATCATCTTCTGCAACAAGAGATAGCGATAGCAGTAGTAAAAGTAGTAGTTTCAAAATAGGATTACCTCTCTAAAATAGATTTTTCGATATAATACCGAAAATTTATCCTAAAGTGAAAAAATGCAACTTATTGATGGAAAATCATTATCTAAAAAAGTTCAAGATTATGTTCAATCTGAAGTAGAAGTTTTAAAAAAAGAGCAGGGAATTGTCCCTGGTTTGGCTGTTGTGATTGTGGGTGATGACCCAGCAAGTCACGCTTATGTAAGCATGAAAGAGAAAGCGTGTAAGAGTGTAGGGTTTTACTCTATAGCACATAAAATGCCAGATACTATTACTCAAGATGAGATAATTGAGATTATTATAATGATGAATAACAACCCCCATATTCATGGTATTTTAGTACAGCTACCTCTTCCTCCCCAAATTGATACTAATAAAATTTTAGAGGTTATTAACCCCAAAAAAGATGTTGATGGATTTCATGCATATAATGTAGGACGTATGGTCTCTAACTTAGAGAGTTTTGTGGCGTGTACCCCATTGGGTGTAATGAAGATGTTTGAAGAGTACAACATTGATTTAGAGGGAAAAGATGTGGTAGTGGTTGGTGCTAGTAATATTGTAGGAAAACCAATGGCATCACTTCTACTTAATAAAAATGCAACAGTAACAGTTACCCATGTTTACACTAAAGATTTAAAGGCACATACTTTAAAAGCAGATATTGTAATTGTAGGAGTAGGTATTCCCAATCTTATAAAAGAGGATATGGTAAAAGAGGGAGCAATTGTAATTGATATTGGTATTAACCGTTTAGATGATGGGCGTTTGGTTGGAGATGTTGATTTTGAAGCTGTCTCTCCTAAATGTTCTTATATCACTCCTGTACCAGGTGGAGTGGGTCCAATGACCATTGCAATGCTTTTGCAAAATACTCTAAAATCAGCTCAACTTATTGCACAAAAAGAAGGTAATTAATGAATTTTTTGAATAGACTATATCGCTTCTCAAGCTCATGGACAGGTACAATTATTATTGTTCTGTTTCTTATATTTTTTGTAGTTCAATCATTTGTTATCCCATCTGGTTCTATGAAACGAACTCTTCAAATTGGAGACTTTTTATTTGCTAAAAAGTTCTCTTATGGAATTCCAACACCTGTTTTGCCTTGGCTTAATATTTCTGTAGTCCCAGAGTCATTTACTACTAATGGACACTTAATTGAGGGTAGTAAACCAAAACGAGAAGATATTGTTATTTTCCTTTACCCTAAAGATGAGAAGACCCACTTTGTAAAGCGTTGTGTTGCTGTTGGTGGTGATGAGATTGTATTTCAAGATAAACATCTCTATATCCATTTTCATGAAGGTGATGAGTATATTAAAAAGCATTATAAATCTGAAAAGATTAAAGAGTTTAGGGAAAAACTTTGGGTTTTAAACCCCTATAAAGAGAAGTATCCAGGGATACAATATAAGCCAGATGGGAATAATGCCTTTTTTAATTTAGTACATAGACCTAACGATATGTCTCCTATTTATGTAAAAGAGTTGGGAAAAATTCTTTATGAGAGTGAAGATGGTACACCGATGAATGCTTTTTATAGAAAAGTACCTAAAGATGAGTTCTATATGATTGGAGATAACAGAGATAATTCAGCCGATAGTCGATTTTGGGGACCTGTTCCTTATCGTTTGATTGTTGGTCAACCGTGGCTTATCTATTTCTCTTGGGATAATGATAATAAAACTATTCGTTGGGATAGATTGGGTACATTTGTTAATGATTTACAATTTGAAAAGCCAAGATATTAAAAGGGAGATAGAATGAAGTTTTATATTGCTACTGACCATGCAGGTTACGCTTTAAAAGAGTTTACTAAAAATTGTGTACGGGAATTGGGACATGAGATTATTGATTTGGGTCCTGATAATGCTGACCGTGTTGACTACCCAGATTTTGCAAGAAAATGTGCAAAAGCTGTGGTAGAAGATGAGGGAAGTTTTGGAATTCTAATTTGTGGTACAGGGATTGGTATCTCTATTGCTGCAAACAAAGTAGCAGGAGTTCGTGCTGCACTATGTCATGATGCATTTACTGCATCAGCTACAAGAGCCCATAACGATGCCAATATTTTATGTTTTGGTGAACGTGTAGTTGGTAAAGGGGTTGTTGAGAGTATGATTGAAGCATTCTGTTCTACCGAATTTGAGGGAGGAAGACACGCTGGGCGTGTCAATAAGATAGAGAGTTGCTCTTTGGGAGCTAATTTAGAGTAGTAATTTTCTACTCTTCAATAACTCTCTGGTTACTGGCTTGAATAGGTCGGTTGTTATCCATTCCAATCTCTTTGTGCATCGCTGCAATCTGCTCTTTAGATGCTGAAATAGGCTTTTTAAGTACAATCCATCTTACTTGTTCTGAACATGGTGGCGTGGTTAGTGAACCCATAAATTCATAATAGTCTAAAGAACTAGGTAACATTGTATTTAAGTAATCTTTTGAAAATTCTAATTTTTGCTCTTGATTTTTAGCTAAAGGGAACTTTTTCATCATCATATTAAGCGTAGGATTCTCTGCACCCTCTTGAAACATAACAGATATAACAGCTAGTTTTCCATCAGCTGAAGCGTGAACAAAGTGTGCTTCCATTGGGAAAGATTTTCCATTTATATGGTTCTCACTTGGTGTGTGAAAGTGAAACTGTTTTAATTCAAAAGTTGTTCCATCAATATTAAGTGTATTTCCAGATTTCATATTGACTTGAACGGTATGACCATTGTTTATTTCAGATTTTGACCCAACAGTATAGTTGATGTTTAGTGGAGCTAAGTCAATGTCTTTAGTAGGAATAAGATTAATTGGTGATTGCTGTTTCCCCTCTGAACACATATGAAACTTCTCATTTAAACTACTCCAATGTTTTGGTCCAACATTAGCTGAGTATCCCCAATGTTTTGCATGATGTGTGGGAGAATCTGCATGTGCTTCATGTGCTTCTGGTACTTTAATTTCATTTTGGCTACAAGCTGTTAAAAAGAGAGCTGTGAGTGCAATAGTTGAGTGTGTTATGATTTTTCTCATATAAATCCTTTTTTTGTTTTTTACACTAATAGTTTATCAGAAAAATTGATGAATACAAAATTTTTATTATGTTTTTGGGTAAATTTTTAAGAAATTTAGTAAATATAGAGCGTTAATTGTTTAATTTAATAAATTATTTTTATAATTTAAGTAAATCAAATATATTTGTTTTTTTTAAAAAATAAAGATATACTTATCATTGTTATTGTTTACAATTATACAATAATAGTAAAAACTTAGAAAAAGGACAGGTATGAAAAAATTGAGCTTAGTTGCTACTTTAGCCTTAGTAATGGTTACTAAAGTTATGGCAACACCAGAGATAGAGTTAGGTGGACAAGGGGTTATCTATTATCAAACAAATAATAATGGAAGTGATGATTTTTTATCACAACATAGTTCAAGTGCTAATGCTGGATTACAAATTGATTTAAAATCAGATTTAGGGAATGATTTTGGATTGGGATATCAAGGGACATTTCTTGGTACATTAGGATTAGAAAAGAACCTTGTAAGTGGTGTACGACAACATATTGATCAAACAAAGTTAAATGGTTA
>JALSQJ010000024.1 GCA_026985495.1 Campylobacteraceae bacterium | reverse complement strand
CAACTTTCATTCCCTCCATTTGCTCTTCAAAACCAGGAATAAATTGACCTGAACCAATCACAAGGTCAAATCCTTCTGCTTTTCCACCATCAAACTCAACACCATCAATACTACCTACAAAGTCAAAATTTGCTTGGTCATCTTTTTGTAAAGCTCTTTTACCCTCAACACTAACATAGGGAGCATTAGACTCTAAAAGTGTTTTTACTCTCTCTTCAATTTCACTATCTTCTACTGTTGGTTCTTCATATTTAGGAGCTAAATCTTTGTAACCCTCTGCTTCAACAGTTGGTCTAAGAGAGATAAGAAGTTCAAGTTCAATATTGTCATCTTTTTTATCATATTTTTTAAAAGTAGGCTCTGAAATAATATCTGCATCATTAATCTCTAACTCTTTTTTAGCTTGAGTTAAAATCTCCTGAACGGCTTGATTTTCAGAATCTTGTTGAAGTTGTTCTCCATACATCTGTTTAATCTTAGCGACAGGTACTTTACCTTTTCTAAATCCATCAACAGAAGCAGTTTTTGCCACTTGTTTCGCTGCTTTGTTTAAGTTCTTTTCAATGTCTGATGCCTCAATAGTTGCTACTACCGACACGTTCGCTGCATCAGTTTTTGTTGCTGTAATATTCATTACAATCCTTTATCCAAAATAATTGCCGAATTCTAGCAGAAGTTGTCTAAAAAGCTTTAATAGAAAAGAGAATATTTTGTTTTTTACTATAAATAAAATATTATAAAATGGGATTTTTATATAAGAATTAAAAGAGTGGTGCGGATGAGAGGACTCGAACCTCCACGCCGTGAAGCACCAGATCCTAAGTCTGGCGTGTATACCAATTTCACCACATCCGCATAAGTGGTACATCCATTAGGATTCGAACCTAAGACCCTCGCCTTAGAAGGGCGATGCTCTATCCAGCTGAGCTATGGATGCACATAAATATAATACTTAAATCAATTAGTAACTCTAAAATCATACTGCTGAAGTTAGTGTTAAATGGTACGCCAGAGAGGACTCGAACCCCTAACCCTCAGATCCGAAGTCTGATGCTCTATCCAGTTGAGCCACTAGCGCTTCGTGGGTTGGTTTCTACTTTCTACCAATGGGGTAGGCGACGGGGCTCGAACCCGCGACAACCTGTGCCACAAACAGGTGCTCTACCAACTGAACTACGCCTACCATAAGTTTATGATTTAACTACTATATTGAAATTTAAAATATCTAAATGGTCGGAGTGAAAGGACTCGAACCTTCGACCCCCTGGTCCCAAACCAGGTGCGCTACCAGACTGCGCTACACTCCGAAACTGTTTTAACAGATAAGGTACATCTGAAAAAGGAATGCAATTATAGGCAAAAAGTTATTAGAAGTCAAGAGAATGTGTGAAATTCAATAATTTTTTATTTCAATTATGAGTTATTAGATTAAAAAATTGCGTTTTCACTTATTTTTACTGACTCTAATTGATTTGCTCCGTTCTCTTCATAAAATGAGACCAATCCTTCATTGTATCCATAGTAAAACTCTTTGTAGATACCACTTCTGTAGTTACATGATATCTGAATAACATTGTAAAAAATAGAGTTTTTAGTTCTATATCTGTCATAAAATTTTTCAAAAGTACAAAGTTCTATAAAAGGTGACTGAAACACTCCTCTATCTCCAAGATATACATGTCTGATAATATTGCTATCATCTACTCCCTCTTGTAGAAGCAGTTGATTATTACCTAAAAAGAGTGAAGAGGTTACAACACCATTAGCATTGCTTATCTCATATTGATTACCAAACTGTTTATGTACCTCAAAATCTCTCCCCGTTAGAATACCATTTTGATAGATATCATATTCAACTTCATAGTTTGATGAGGAGGTCATATAGTCCCACATATCAAAAACTCTTTTTGGGTCAATTTGGCTCTCTGTTCCACAAGCAGTTAACAAAAATATTATAGATGATGAGAGTAGATAACTTAATATTTTCATTTTATATTTCCTTTATATTTGTATTCTAATTAATGATTGTGTTAAAGTTGTGAAAAACTATCTCTTTCTATAAGAGAGGGCTTCAAGCAGATGAGATTTTTCAATATTGGCAGAGTTTTCCAAGTCAGCAATGGTTCTAGCCACTTTTTTAATTGAGGCGATACTTCTGTGAGAGAGTGAAAAACGTTCAATAGCAGAGAATAGAACCCTTTTGCTATCTTCTGTTAGTTTACAGAACTGCTCCACTTCATGCTCTTGTAATTTTCCATTAAGATTTTTTTGTCCTCGTCTCTTTTGAGCTTTAAAGGCACTATTGACCATAATTTTTAGTTGATGTGAAGTGTAATCTTTTTTATCGTTCATACTTATCTCTTGCATTACCACAAAGAGGTCTATTCGGTCTAAAAATGGGTCAGAGAGTCGGTTTTTGTATCGTTTAACCTCCTGTTCTGAACAGCGACACGTTCTCTTTTTTGAGAGAGCATTACCACAAGGACAAGGGTTCATGGCTGCTACAAACATTATGTCTGCTTCATACTCTACTTTTGAGTTTACACGTGAGATGTTAACTCGTTTATCTTGTAGTGGTTCACGAAGAGCTTCTAAAATGGTTTTTGAGAAGTGAGGAAGTTCATCAAAAAAGAGAATACCATTGTGTGCCAATGCAACCTCTCCAATTCGTGCTTTATGTGAACCACCTCCAAAGATAGAAGCAGAGGTTGCTGTGTGGTGAGGAGAACGCATGGGACGTTTAGCTTTAAAATCTGGTATGGTTCCATCTAAAAATTGATGTTTGGCAATAGAGAGAATCTCTTTTTCTCTAAGTGGTGGTAAAATATCTTTGAGACGTTTTGCAATCATGCTTTTTCCACAACCAGGGTTACCCTCCATCATGAAGTTGTGCATACCTGCTGCTGCAATGAGTGCTGCTCTTTTTGCAATGCCCTGCCCTTTAATATCTGCAAAATCATTCTCTATCTCTATATAGTCATAAAATGTTTCACTATTGACCTCTATTTTGTCAGCTTGGTAGTTAAACGTGGTGGTGGAGGCTTGAAAATTTTTATTTTTAAAAAGAGCAATCGCTTCATTAAGGTTCTCAACAGCTATAAATTCAACATCTGCAATATGGCTTAGATACTGCATTGCACCTTTAGGTACAATAGCTCTAGTAAGCAACCCTTGCTCTTTGAGTGATAAAATAATGGGAAATAGTGTTGAGCTTGATTTTACTTTCCCATCAAGTCCTAACTCTCCAAATACAAAAATATTCTCCTCTTCAATCTTCTCTTCATGTAAGGCATTGAGTAGGGCAATAGAGAGGTCAAAATGGGTTCCACTCTTTTTTAAATCAGAGGGGCTAAGGTTAATGGTTATTTTAAGAGGTGGAAAAGTGAACTCATTGGTAAGTAGTGCAGACTTAACACGCTCTCGTGCCTCTTGTATATCTGAACTAGCAAGACCAACTACTGAAAACCCTGGTAACCCTTTTGTAAAAGTAGCTTCAACTTCAATAGATTGTGCTGAGAGTCCATTTAGAGTTGCACAGCTTAGATGGTTTACGATGCTCTTTTTTTTATTAACTTTTGGTGGAAGATTACCACTATGATTATTTTTACTCATAACTATATTTTAACATAAAAAAATAAAAAATGTTAACAATATGTCAAATTGTAATATTTTTTGATTTTAATTACTAAAAAATTTTATTTAATTTAAGTTAATCTTAAAAGTTAAAAAAATTATAATAACTATTTTTAGAATAAATGTTATAATATTTTTTAGTAAAAATAAGGCAAATTAATATGTTATTTAAATACAAAGGTATGACCAAAAAAGGTAAAAGTGCAAAAGGAAGTATAGAGGCTTCAAGTATAGATGAAGCTAAACAGAAGTTAAAATCTCAAGGTATTTACTACCAAGATATTTCAGAAATTTCGCAAATTACCATGAAAAACTTTTCGCAACGTGAGATGCCCGGTCCACTTCTCTCTTCCTTTGCTAAAGAGTTGTCATCTTATTTAAACTCTGGTATGGCAGTCTTGACAGCTATTAAGTTGATAGAGGGGCAACATAGCAAAGAGAAAAAATATGCATCTTTTTTAGCCTCTTTAAGAACAATGATTGAGGAGGGAAAATCTCTTTATCATGCTTTAGGTTCTCAATCGGTTTACTCTTTGCCTGATTTCTTTTTACAGAGTATCAATGTTGCAGGGCAAAGTGGTAAGATGGTGCCTGTTCTTATACAAATGGGAACATTTTTCTCCTCACAAGCCAAAGTGAAAAAACAGGTGGGGAATGCTATGGCATATCCACTATTTATTTTTATTGTAGCAATTGGTATGACAGGTTTTCTAATTGCTTTTGTTGTACCTAAAATTACTGGTATTTTTAAAGATACAGGTCAAGAGTTACCTGAAATTACACAGTTTGTTTTAGGTATAAGTGATTTTTTATCAGCCAATTATATTACTTTAATAGTTGGTTTTATAGCTATTATTATAGGGTTTAAATCAGCATATAAATATATCTACTCCTTTAAGAGGTCTTATGATAAATTGATGTTGAGAATGCCTATAGTTGGAGAGTTGATACAAAATCATGAATTGGGTCGTTTCTCCTATATTTTAGCACTTATGTTGGACTCTGGTGTCTCTTATGCTCATGCTGTTAAGTTAGCAACAACCACATTCTCAAATGCTGCAATGAAAGAGAGTTTTGAGTTGGCATCGGAACGGGTTATTGAGGGGAATAGGCTCTCTAGCTCTCTACAGAGAGGTAAAGGTATCCTTCCTAAACGTAACTTTATGCAAGGTTTGGCGTTAGGAGAGGAGTCTAGTGAGGTTGCAAGTATTTTAAGTAATATCGCTGAACTCTATAGAGAAGAGAATGATGATAGGTTAAAACTTCTTTTAAGTCTGCTTGAACCATTTATGATGCTTTTTATTGGAGGCGTTGTTGGTGTTATTGTTAGTGCTATGCTTTTACCGATTT
>JALSQJ010000023.1 GCA_026985495.1 Campylobacteraceae bacterium | reverse complement strand
TATCTCAACTAATTTATCTACTCTTATCTCTCTAAATGGAGTCTCTTCTGTATCAACATAACTTGACTCATTTAGTCGTAAGTAGTTTAACCGTTGCAGGTCAATATCGGCTGTTATAAAGTGACTATCCATAGAGAAACGATTATTTTGAGCAATAGTTGACCCATATTCAGCAATAAGTGCATGACCACCATATACTGTGTCAGTTGTGGACTCCCCTACTCCAGAAGAGGCATAGACATAAGCCCCCATACATCTAGCACTTTGAGTTCGTACTAACTCCTCTCTATACTCTGCTTTTCCAATAAAATCGTTACTTGCACTAAGATTAAAAATAATATTTGCCCCATTAATAGACATCTGATTACTTGGTGGAGTAACCGTCCAAAGGTCTTCACATATCTCTACTCCAAAGAGCATATCTCTATTGATACGAAAAAGTAAATCTACTCCAAATGGTATCTCTTTGTCAAAAATATCTATAGTACTATTTATGATATTTATACCAGAGATAAATTGTCGTTGCTCATAAAACTCTTTTTTATTTGGAAGATAGCTTTTTGGAACAATACCTAAAATTTTACCATTTTGTAAAATAGTGGCACAATTATATAGCCTACTATTATGAAGTAGTGCCAATCCTAAAATAGCAATGGTAGAGATATTTTTAGAATCAATAAGTAATCTCTTTAATGCCTCATTCTGTTTTTCTAAAAGTGTTTGATTTAAAAATAGATCAGAAGCTGTATAGCCTGTTAATGTCAACTCAGGAAAAACTACAACAGATACATCTTCTCTGTAGGCTTGATTTAAAAGTTTTAAAATCTCAATTGCATTCTTTTTAGGGTTAGCAACAGCTGTACTATTAACAGCTGCAGCTACTCGATAAAATCCGTACATACTATAATCCTTTAATAGAATAGAATTATAACAGAATTAGACTATTGAAGATAAAAAGTTTTATTCAAGTATTTTATTTTATTTGAAGATAGTATCTTGATTCTATTCCATAGACGCTTAGTATAGACTTTCCCCTTGTTAACTGTATATTTACCTCTGTTAGGAAAAGCTTTCCCCCAAGACTGTTTCTCCTTTAAGATGGTAAGTAATTTAGGAGATTTTAACTCTTCTACAGAGAGTTTATCTGTCTTATTTGTAAAAAGGTGGTAAAATATTCCACTCTTTGTCAAAAGAAGAAAATGGTACGAATCACCAATTCTATCTGAACGATAAACTTTATTATAAGTAGGCTTTGCACCAGCTATCTCTTCAGCATTTAATGTAACATTTGTAAAAATTATAAAAAAACTTAATAGTTTAATTGTTAGTAGTAATCTTTTCATACTTTAAGTATAACACAGACTTTTTCTTAAATAGTAATAAATTTCTAAATATATTAAATTTTTTTAACTTTTTTGTTTTATACCGTTATGCAATATTTTTCATTAACTTGGACGCATATAGACATAATTACAAATTAATATTTATTAACAATTCACTCACTTTCAATAAGAGTTGCAGATGGAGCTCCAAAGAAATAACCTTGAGAATAATCTGCTCCCAAGTCCCTTACAATGTGATATACTTCCTCACTATGTACAAACTCTGTAATTGTTTTTTTACCCAGTTTACGAGAAAAATCAATAATTGCTTCTGTAATTATTTTTGCATTTTTATCATGATTTATATTTTTAATAAGTGTCCCATCTATTTTAATATAATCAGCATCAATATTAATAATATGTTCAAAATTGGCATATCCTGAACCAAAATCATCTATGGCAATTTTAACACCATACTGTTTAACATCTTTAATAAATTCATTAATAACCTTGTAGTCGTTCACCTCTTCAGACTCAGTAATTTCAAAAATAACTCTATCTGTATATGCATAATTCTCTAATTTACTATAAATAAACTCTGTTGTTGTCTTAGAGAGAATATCATCTATAGTTAAATTTAGTGAAAACTCATACTCTGGATACTCTTCAAACATCTTAAATGCTTTATCAATAACAATCTGTGTAACTTGAGGATAGAGCTTTGCTTTTTGTGCAATTTCTAAAAATTTCCATGTTGGAAGAGGAACTCCATCTCTATCCAACATCCGTACTAAGGTCTCATATTTTAAAATCTTTTTACTCTTATTATCTAAAATTGGTTGATAGTAAGTTACTACTCTATCATCTTCAATCGCCTCTTTAATTCGTTTAATCCACTCAATATTTTGAGCATAATCTTCACTATTACGCATACTATGTTCAAAAATCATAAATTTCTTACGTAATATTTTTGCTTTTTTCCGAGCAATATTTGCATATAAAATTAAATTTTGATAGTTATCATGAGCAAAATAGGTAGCTACCCCACCTGAGACAGAGAGACTAATCCGATTTTGATTTTCAAAGTTTATATTTGAAATTCGCTCCTCTATCTCTACAATTAACTCTTGAAAAAATGTTTTAAAATTCTTATTATCTAAACAATCCTCTTCAAAAAGTAAAATAAATTGGTCTGCTTGTAATTTATAGAGCTTATAAAGCTTAAACATTTTTAACTCATTTAAACTTGCACCTAAGTGGATAAGTAGAGAATCTCCAATGGAAGCACCGTAAAAATCATTAAATCCAGAGAAGTCATCAATGTTAAGATAAAACAAAACAGGTTTTAAAGATTTTTTTAAATCATAAAGAAGTTGATTTCTATTAGGTAAACCTGTTAATAGATCGGTACGTTGCTGTTTTATCTCCTCTTTACTTCTTTCTAATTCTGTAATATTATGTCGTACAGCCACATACTCTAAAATATTATTATCACTATCTAAAATTGGTAATATAGTTGCATTAACAATATAGACACTTCCATCTTTACTCCTATTTTTTACTATCCCTTTCCAAATCTTTTTAGCTTTTATTGTCTCCCACATATCTTCAAAAACCTCTTTCGACATACTGGGATGTCGAACAATATTATGGGAACGTCCTAGTAACTCATCTTCTGTATATCCTGAAACATCACAAAACATCTTATTAACATAAGTAATAATACCTCGTGTATCTGTTTTAGAGACAATACTACTTTTGTCAATAGCTCTTTTATATCCATCTAAAAAAGCAATATTTTCAGTAAGCTTTTCACTCATGGTATTAAAAGCTAAAAGAGCATCACCTATCTCATCTGGTCTATCAACATCCAATTTTATCTTTGTCTGCCCCATTGCAATAAGTTCAGAAGCTGTTTGAAGCTTTTTTAAGTTTCCAGTAATCGATTGGTAAAATGCAATAAAAATATAAAATGCTATTGCAATAATCGTTAAAAAGAAGAGAAAGAGAGACCAAATCTTCTGTTGAGAAGTTGACTTTAACTCATATACTGTATCTCTATAGGTAAAGACAAACATTCCATAAAGTTCCTCTTCTGATTCAATTGCCTGTTCAACTTTATCTAAAAAACTACTTTTACTTAATTTAGAGATTTGGTTGTTAATAAGTGTATCATCTATTACCAAAAGCAATTTTTCTATATTTGAGGTAACCTCTGTAATCTTCTCTTCTAATGCCTCATAGTTACTTAAATGACTTAACAACTCATTCTCTTTTAAATTTAACTGTAGTCTCCTTAAATCAGTAGCTAGTGAATATATAATTAATTTCTGTTCTTTGAGCCTTTTTTGATTATTAATTCTACTAAAAGAGGTATCTTTAAGTTGTCTAGTAAAATCATAAAGACGCAATAACTTCTCTTGTAACATATCAGCTAGATAATTAATACGTAAATCTTTACTCGATGAGAATCTACTTATCTCTGCAATCTCTCTAACTGTTTTTGTTAACCTATTAACAACATCATTATGCGATTTAAAGACTCGTTGAGCTGATGTAGTATCATCAAATTTACTATGTTGTATCACTTCAAAAAGAGCAATAGCTTTCATAAAATTTTGATTTGAACTAAGAACCTTTAACTCTAATTGGTCGTTATTCATAATTTCTACTTTTTGATTGTAGAACTTTGACTCTTTATCATCTAAATCTTCAAGAAGCTCTTGACTCTCTTCTAACGTATTCTTTTTCTCTAAAAATTCAAGCGATAGAGTACGATGTATTTGCACTGTTCGTATAAAACTATTAATCATCTCTATATATTGCAGACCAACCAACTGTTTGTCATAGCGACTATTTTTATCAACATAACCACTAAATAGTGTTTGTGCAGGAAAAAGAAAAAGTAGAAAAAGTATAGCAATAGAGACAATAATTTTTATCTTAAATGGGAGTCTGTTCATTATAAAGAGAGCAGGTTGAAAAAGAGTATTAAATGACATAAACATTCTTCCTTAATAAGTTATTTAAAATTAATTTAAAATAGTATAACATAAAAAACAATAAAAATTAATATTATTTTTTAAGAATAATGTTTTTTTTGAAGAATGTTAAAAAATCTCTCACTTTTAAAGATAAAATGAGAGAAATTGATAAATATTTTTTATGATTTGTTCTCTACAACCTCTATAGAGACAATATCATCATTTTGTGCAATAGAGTCAAGAACAGCAAAACTATCTGCATCATCAAGCTCAATTGCACCAAAAACCGTATGTACTCCATCTAAGTGTGGAGTAGGTACAAAAGTGATAAAAAATTGACTACCACCTGTGTTTGGTCCAGCATGTGCCATTGAGAGTGTTCCTCTTCTGTGTGGCTCAGTACTTGTATCTGTCTCACAATCAATTGACCAACCTGGTCCACCTGTTCCTGGCATACCCTTAGCACCCTCTGCTGTATTAGGGCAACCACCTTGTGCCATAAACCCTTCTATTACTCTATGAAACTTTAAACCATTATAAAAACCTATCTCTGCTAAGTGTGCAAAGTTTGCTACTGTATTTGGTGCATCTTGAGTATAAAGTTTAATCCAAATTGTTCCCTTAGAGGTATTAACCTTTGCATAGTTGTAGGTATCCATTACATCTTGTGCTATATCATATCTTTTTGACATGTTAATCCTTATTTTGTATATTTTCGGTAGAATTATACCCATAAAAAGTTAGAGGAAA
>JALSQJ010000022.1 GCA_026985495.1 Campylobacteraceae bacterium | reverse complement strand
TGTAAAAAACACCATAATATGGTACATGAAGGTAAAATAAATATCTCTGGATTTGTTATGACCTCTAAAGGAATTAAATTACATTATGAAGAAAAGTAACACTTAATAATATATTCATTTGTTACTTTTTCAGATATTTTTCTTCTATATTTAGCTAAAAGTTCACATTTTACGCAATTTTCACACAATTCACCGTTATTCTCACATATATATAAATATAAAGGATTTACAAATGAGAAACAAATTACTTTTATCAATGTTTATAATTATACTTGGAGGTATTGTCAGTTATCTTTTATCAGGTAGCCTACTAATCTACAGTTTAACTCTATTAATAGGAGCTACTCTACTCTACTTTACACGTATTAACAATAGAGAGAGAAAAGAGAACTTAAATATTATTAGAGATGAGGATAAACTCTACTTCTATTTAAGTGACGACTTCTTATTTTCAGTAAATTTACTTAAAAATAGAAGTTTCAACGATATATTAAGAGAGTCTATTAAAAATGAGATGAGTACAATTAAAAGTATCACTAGAAAGATATGTTTCATAAATTTCAAAAATGAAACCCTACTTAATGAACTAAATAGAGGACTTCATACTAAATAGATATAAATATGGTTACTTTTTAACCATTGTGGAGAGTATTCTCCACCCTACTACTCAATACCTATACTTTTTAACCAATTTTTACTATAATTTAAAGATGAAACCTGTACAATTTTTAAGCAATTCAGCTCAAATCGATAATATTATTAAAGGGTTAACCCTTACTAAGTCTCTTTTTGTCTCATCATTGCTTCATGGAGAAGCATTTACAGGGAAAAAAACACTTATTAAATCACTTTTCCCACAGAGTATATATATTGATGCAAACAATAAAACTGAATTAGAATTAGCCTTAGAAAACAGCAATGAACTCATCATCTACAACTTTGAAAAACTGATTAATTTTGAAAACATAAACTTTGAAAACAGACGCATTATAGCCATAGCTAACCATATAGAAAGCACCTCTAAAATAGAAAAAAAATTTGCATTTATCTACAAGATGCCTTCTCTAAATGAGAGGGAAGATTTAGACCTTTTAATAGAATTTTTTCAAGATAAAACGCAAAAAGAGTTAATGCTAGACTACCCAATTAAACTAAATATAGAGACTCTTGACCTAAGTAAAAATATAAAATCGTTAAAAGCATCACTATACAAACAACTTCTTTACAAAACAATCAATCAAGAGGATATTAAAGAGATTTTATACAACTACCTTTTTGAAAATATGGAGGGGAATAACGCATATAGAGAGTTTTTAGGTCTATATGAAGAGCCTCTTATTGAAGCTGGTCTAAAAAAATACAAATCTCAACTAAAACTTGCTCAAGTTTTAGGACTTAATCGAAATACACTAAGAAAAAAGATACAAGAACATGGACTCGATTAATTTTAAATTTTTCATTGAGAATGACTCTAACCCTTTTATTTTGTTTACAAGTCAAGGGAAGATAAAATACCTAAACACCTCAGCTGAACTACTCATGGGGGCATGTCAACCCAAAGAGATTTTCAATATTGCCATTGCCCATGCTCCTAAAACCTTTGGTTCACAAAAGACAGCCATAAACTTATCTTTTAACTCATTTGAATTTTATGCTATTAATGTTCTCTATGAGAATGAAGAGCAGATTGGTATATACCTATACAACAAACCCATGGCAAAAATAGCTGACAGTAGTCTATTAGATGGATACACAGAGACTGATATCAATATGTTACTTCAGGCTAATATTGAGCTATTTAACATCAACTACAATGGAAAAATTAAACTTTTAACAGATTACGATATTCCAAAGTTTCAAATACATCAAAACGATTTTTCACTACTACTTCGCAACACCTTTAACCAATTTGAAAAGAGTAAAAAGATTAATATCAATGTAAAAATTAAAATAGGAGAGCGTATTGTTATAAGAGATAAACGCTACTCCATTATTATTTTAGACCTAAAAAGTTCAAAAAGAGAGCAAGGTCACGACAGTGAAATAGAGCTTTTAGCCCATAAAATTCATATCAATATTCACTTTAAAAGTAAATCCATTACATTAGAGATTCCTGCTATTATTTAGCAGTTCTCTCTTTCTCTAATATCATCTCATCTTTTAACATTACTGTTATTGGCTCTTCTAAACTCCCTGCAATAGTTGGCTCTTCCACTCTAATTCCCTCTGGAACTTCATCTGAGTAGATATTTACAGCACACTGCTTAAAGTTAGGCTCAAACGATTTTGGGTCAAACTCTGGAATAGTTAAATTATTAATGAGTTGCTCTGAGAAGTGAAACGGAACAAAACAGTCCCCCTCACGCACAACTTCCGTAACTTTTACAATAATATCTTCCACCTTACCACGACTTGAACCTATGGTAATTCTATCTCCACTCTTAACCTTTAACTTTTTAGCATCTTTAGGATTTAGCTCTACCCATGCCTCTGGAGCTAAATTATTCAAAAGTGCAATAGTTTTAGTTTTTGTTCGTGTATGCCACTGCTCTACTGTTCTTCCTGTATTGAGGTTCATAGGGAAATTATTATCATACTTTTCACTTAATGGTGACCAATCAACACATAGTAGATTTGCTTTACCATTTGAAGTCATACATTTAAACCCATCAGTATAGAGACGCTTTTTACCCTCTGGATACTCCTCATTACATGGCCACTGAATTCCACCTAACTCCTCTATCTTCTCATAACTCATTCCAGAGTAATCACAAAGTTGCCCCTTGCTTACCCTTTTTATCTCTTCAAAAATATCACGACTTGATTTAAAATCTTTAAATAGAAGTTCATATTTTCCCTCAAAATATTTAGAAAACTCAATAATAATATTGGCATCGCTCATAGTTTTACCCAAAGGTTCAACAGCTTTTTTTGCATAGTTACATCGTCGTTCAGAGTTGGTATAAACTCCCTCTTTTTCACTCCAAGTAGCTGCTGAGAAGATTACATCAGCAATCTCTGCTGTCTCACTCATAAAGGCATCTTGAACCACTAAAATATCTAACTTAGCAAAAATACGTCTAAGTCGCTCTTGGTCGGGAAAACTTACCAATGGATTGGTAGCCGTTACCCAAAGAGCTTTAATCTCTCCTCTATCTATCGCCTCAATAATTTGAGGATAAGCATACCCTCTAGCTTTGGGAACAATATCACTAGGAACACCGACAATATTTGCAAACTCCTCTCGGTCAGATTCACTTGCAAAGTTTCTATACCCTGGAATTGAACTTGTAAATCCAAACTCTCGTGTTCCCATAGCGTTACACTGCCCTGTAATTGAGAAGGGTGCAGCCCCCTCTTTTCCAAGATTTCCTGTAATAAGTGCTAGATTTGAGATAGCTGAAACAGTATCTGTTCCTAATGCACTCTGATTTACACCCATTGTCCATGCACTAAGAGCTTTGTCAGCTGAAGCATAAAGTTTGGCAATTTTGTAAAGCTCTTTTACCTCAATACCTGTAATGTGAGCCACCTCTTGTGGAGGGTAGTTTGTCATAATATGCTTTTTAAACTCCAATCCCCCATTAGTTCGCTCTTTAATAAACTTCTCATCTTCCCACCCCTGCTCAAAGATAATGTAACACAACCCATTAATGAGTGCAAGGTCAGTTCGTGGCTTAATTGGCACAAAAATATCTGCCATATTTGCTGTTTTAGAGTAGCGAGGGTCAACCACAATAATAGTCGGCTTTTTCCCTGTTATCTCTCTATTTTTAGCAATATGAAGCTTTAAAATTGGGTGATTATCTGCAATATTTGCCCCTATTAACATGATAACATCAGCATGAGAGAAGTCCTCATAAGATGCAGGAGGTCCATCACTTCCAAAGGTCTGTTTGTAGCCCATAACAGCCGAAGCCATACAAAGAGTAGTATTTCCATCATAGTTATTGGTCTCTAATCCCAACTGAACAAACTTTCCAAGAGTATAAAAATCTTCTGTTAAGAACTGACCTGTAGAGATACAAGCCACAGCACCCTTTCCATATTTTGATTGTATCTCTTTAAACTTATTAGCAGTATATTTAAACGCCTCATCCCACTCAACAGCTTTAAAAGCTCCATCTTTTTTCATAAGTGGTGAAGTAACACGATTATCTGAGTTTACCATCTCATGCTCCATAATCCCTTTGGGACAGAGCGTTCCCTTACTTACAGGGTGTTTAGGGTCACCTTTGGTATAGACAGGTCGCCCATCTTTAACACCAATATATAGCCCACACCCAACACCACAATATCCACAGGTACTCCGTACCCACTCATCAGGTGTTTTAAAGTTTGAAATTTTACCAAATTTAGCATCGTCTGCTTTTTTATACTTATCTGTTTTAATATCTACACCTAAAAAATCTTTGATTTTATTTAACATATCTTCTCCTATCCTCTCTGATTTCCAGCAAAAAAGTTCCCTGCTAATCCTAAAGGAACAACTGTTCTATAGAACAGGTAACGACCTGCTAACTCACTTACAAATGCTCCAACTGTAGCCATCACAAGTGTAGTAATTGCCAATAGAGTAAGTCCACTAGCTGTAAAAAGTATTGCCAATAGAGGTAAGCCTAAAGCAAAAATAGCCAAACTATATAATCTAAATTTTTTAATCTCTCCAAAATGCTCTTTTAATAAAACTCTTGTTCTATTCAACTGATAATAGAGTGAATTCTCTTTGTCTAGGTGACGATAAAACATAACCTCTTCATAGATAATTAATACTTGTGCCATTCCTGAAAGCAATGCTACGGCTAAAAGAACCATTGCTCCATCTTTTCCATTACTAATTAGTAGAAGTAGAGATATAAGTAAAAAACCAACATAACCTGAACCAAAAAATCTTTTGGTAGTTGATTTTCTATCCCATGCAGGTCTAGCACGTACTCTATATATCATAGATTGTGCATAGATACCATATATACCTATGAGTAAAGTTATTGCCATTAATGCTAAAAGCATAGCTCCTGTTATCTCTAAATAGTACATTCCTACAACAACAGAGGCTAATCCTGTATAGACTCCTA
>JALSQJ010000021.1 GCA_026985495.1 Campylobacteraceae bacterium | reverse complement strand
CTCCTACTTTTGATATCTCAAATGAAGATTTAGAAGAGCTATTAACCTCTGTAAAAGGTATTGGTAAGAAAAAACTAAAGAAGTTAACTGACCGTTTCTCTCACCAAGCAATTATTAATATTTTAGAGTATGAACCAAAAATTCTTAAAGATATTAAAGGTATCTATGATGATACAATAGAGGGTATAATGGAAGTTTGGAATGGTTACAAAAATGCTTTTTTCAAGGAAAAAGATAATAAGAAAAGAGATAAAGACTTAATTGAGTCTTAATCTTTTTTATCCTTAGACTTATGCTCTTTAGAGATAAGTCTTAAGTATTTAATAGGGGTTACCTCTTTCATCTTTTGAGCTAACCATTGAATCTGAAACCATGCAGCACCAGAGTCTCTTAGGTCAAAGTAGTTTTTTAAACTTCTAATGTTAAAAGTAACTACCATATCTACTCTCCAGTTATCAGAGACAATATGTTTAAAACCATCACCTACATTTCTTTTTCTCTTTCCTGCCTCTAAAGCTTCATATAGAGCTTCGCTATCTCCTTTGAACTCTTCTAAATAAGGTAATGATGACTTAGCAACAGCATTGGTTAAAAAGCTTTCATCTCTTTTGTACTGAAAAAGAAATTTATCAAAAATAGCTCTTATCTCAATAGCTAAATAATCCTCATCACTTATAACAAACAACTCTAAGGCTAAAAGTTTTTCTAAAAAGAACTTAAATGCCTCTTGCGTCCCTACTCCACTCTCTAATGAAGCCACAAATGCATTAATAACTGAAGACATAGTGTAGCGTGTACTTCGAACCGAAATAGCTTGTAGTCGGTGTCGTGCATGTTCTTGTAGAACACCTCTTGAAGTCCCCTCTACCAAAAAAGAGAGTGTTGCATGTTCAATAATTGAGTGATGGTGGTGAACCCACGCTAGATTAGAGAGCAAATCTGACTTTTCAATACTATTAATTGCATCGGTATCTAATCTACTCATAGCATTTTTAACCGACTCATTTTCAGAGCTTTCAAAACTATCATAACAGGTTCTTGCAGCAATCTCTGCTACACCAAGACCAGACTCTTGAAGAAGTGTAACTTTTGGTTTTATATATTCTATAGTATATTTCTCTATCTTTTCCATTATTTAACCTAATTTTTTTAGATTTATTATAGCTAAAAAATTATTTAGCCTATGATGCTTTAATAAAGTAGTATAGACCAAAAAGTAAAACAACTGTTAATGCACCTGCTATATAGTATCTTATAGGTGAACTTTTTACTATTTTCCCTTCTCTTTTTCTCTCATTTAAATTCTCTTTAACCTCTTCTACTCTTTTCTCAATTTTTTCATGTAAGTGATTAAGGTGTCGATAGAAGTTTTGATGGTTTAGTGAAACAGCTTTTTGAGAAATTAATCTCTTATCTAACTCCTTCCAAACCTCTTTAAGGCATGAAATCTCTATAGCATACGCTATATCTGAACCATCTTTGTTACTAAGTATTGCAATAACCTTTCCACTCTCTTTACAGATAACTGGTGAACCACTATTTCCTCGCTTAAAGTCATAATCTTCATTCGCTTTTATTTTCCGTGCCAGATAAAAAGAGTCATCTTCTTCTGAATGTAACTCAATACTCTCCTCAAATAGTCTAGCCTGAACATGACCTTTTTGTGCGATATTCTCTTTGAAGTTACTAAACCCTACAATATCAACATCTCGACTAGCACAATGGTCTATCTGTAAAGCAAGAGGTGTAATCTCAAATGTAGAGACATATAGAACAGCCATATCTATAAAGTCACTCTTTGCAATTAGCTCTGCTTTCATATTCTCAACTACAGGAGTCTGAACATCTTCAACAACATGGCTACATGTCAAAATGTAAACACCATTATCATCTGTATCTATTACAAAACCTGTTCCAAAACTCTGATTGTTACTATTTTGACTCTCTATTTGTAAGATACTGTTTAACATTTTGACTCCTCTCTTTTTTACTTATATCTATATTATACAAGAAGTAAAATTAATCAATATAGTATAGATTTAAGCTTAAATAGTATAGATTGCTACTCTTAGAATTCTATAATGTTAATTTATGTTACATTCAAATATCAATTCACACAATCAACCTAAATTTATACAATATTATGTTAAAATTACACTACTTGCAGTAAATAGGAAATTAGGAAATAATCATTTATGAAACAACAATATAAATCATATGACGAAAGTTGTGCTTTTCTTGAAGCATGTGTCGAGAAATATCCCGATTTAATCACCATAGAAAATATTGGTAATACTTGGGAGGGTCGTCCTATTATGTTAGCGACCATCTCATTGCATGTTGCCTATGCAAAATTAAAACCTGCTCTTCTATATACAGGAACAATTCATGCTCGTGAGTGGATTGGTCATGAGTTGGCTGTTGAGTTTATTGACTACCTATTAAGTAACTACGACAGTAACCCTGAAATTTTTGAAACCTTAACTGAAAATACACTCTATATTGTTCCTTGTCTTAACCCTGATGGCTTTGAGTACTCTCGAAAACACTTCTCATTTTGGAGAAAAAATCGACGAAACAATGGTGATGGAACCTTTGGTGTTGACCTTAATCGTAATTTTGAGGTTGGTTACAAAAGAACTACCAACACCTCTAGTAATGTTTACTCTGGACCACATCCATTCTCTGAACCTGAGACTCAAGCCATTAAAAAATTTGTCGATGAGCATAGTAACATTACCATTGCACTTGATTACCACTCTCAAGGGAATGTCTTTTTCCCTGCACATAAATTCAATCATGAAAGTGAGATAGAGGGAACTGACCTTAACTCACTTTGTGCTAACATGAACTACCACATTCACAAAGTAACAGGACGACACTACGGAATTAACCGTGGAAAGCCACCTACAAAACTTATATCTGGTTCTGGACGTGAGTACTACTACTCAAAAGGTATTATTGCGATTGTTGTAGAGGTTGGTACACGTAATATTCCAGATTACATACAAAATATGAGTGAGTCGGTCAATGAAAATATCCCTGCTCTACTCTATGCATTAGGTGAATCAAAAAGCTATAGTAAATCTGCTCCAAAACGTGTAGAAGACTTTCATATTGTCTCCTTTTCTGCAAATAGTTGTGAGATAGCATGGGAGCATGAAGATAATAATGTCTATTTTGAGATATATAAAAACCTTAACAACAAAATGGCATGTAACCAATCTTCCTTAGTAGGAGTGACCTGTAACAAATACTTTATAGATGAGAACTTAGAGAGTGGTACAATGTATTTTTACTACATTCGTGCTGTTGACAAACTGACAAAAACCTTCTCTCCTTATGCTCCAAAAGTAAAACTTAAAACACTTCTTAGTGAAAATGAGTTCTCTCGCACTATCTTTCCTCATGCATCTGATGTTGGCTATGTCGCTGAAAAATCACCAGAGGCGAACCATAAACACTTTGGTGTAAACTCTTTAAAAGTAGGAGTAAGTGAGGCTCTAGGCATCTCTTACGGAGTTATGACCTTTGATCTATCTACTATTCCTAAAAATGCTATTATTTTAGATGCTAAAGTTTCACTCTATCCTCTTAACCGTGTCTCTGCAAAAGTTGAAAAGTATGGTGAGTGGTCGCTTACTATCATTGACCAAGAGACTGTTCCTAACATTCGTGACTTTGACCAAGTGCATAATGCAAAACGTATTAAAAGTATTGGTATGAGTATTCCATCAGAGAAGCTTACACAAGGTATCTGGTCTCATTGGGATTGTAATGAGTTTGAGAGACAGATAGTTCAAGAGGAGCTGAAACATGAAAAAATAACTTTCAAATTAGCAGGTCCCACTACCCTACCTGTTGGTAGAGATTCTCAAATTATGGTATTTGATTTAGGGTATGGTAACCAAGGAGGTGGACTCCACTACAGACCATCTATTGATATCAAATATACCATTCCAAGTACTAAAGTGGCTCTACCGTTAGAGAACTCCATGACCATTACCCCAGATGGTATTATTACTGAATACTTAGCGTGTGGTTTTAACGAAAATGATGAGAAAATTTTTGGCTATCTCTCATTTGATTTAAGCTCTCTACCTGACCCTGATGAGGTAGTCATTACCGATGCTTGGATTGAACTCTACAATACAAGTACGGTTAAGAAAAAAGTGGATATTCGTTACAATGTTGAGTTTGTCGATTTAGAAGAGTTCTCTTACTCCGACATTAAAGAGCGTGAACGTATTGAGTTTATTGGATATGAAGTGAGTTCAGCTCAACTAGGTAAAAAGAGAAAACACCATTTTATTTTTGACCAATACTCTAAACTAGCACTAGAAGAGAAACAGAAAAATGGGGAAGAGGCAAAGTTTATTATTAAACCAACTTCTGTACTGACACGAGACCATATTATTAACTGGGCATCAGAGAAGAAACACGCTGCAAAATTGATGATTAAATATATTAAACGTCGTAAATTTCCTCTACCTGCCCCTGTTAATCTAAAAACAAATATAGTCAATAAACTTATAAAGATTACATGGGATAAGGTAGAAGATGAAGATTTAATAGGCTATTATGTAGTTAGAAATCGATGGCACGCCCCTAAAAACCCATTTGATGGTGTTAAACTCTACGCTGGACCAGACAACTACACCTACGATAACTTTGGTTCTACCAAAATGGATAAATACTTTGCAGTATTTACCTACGACAATGTTCCAAACTACTCTTTAGGTTCTGTTATTAAGTATAAGGCGAAATAGTTTAAAACTACAAAAAGAGAATTAATCTACTCTCTTTTTAAAGGGCTAAACAACACTTATACAAACTTTAGATAAAATAATCTCAATTTTAATACTAGGTTATAATAATAATGTTAAAGATGATATTTGGTTCAAAAAATGACAGAATAGTCAAAGGGTATATGAAAAGAGCCCAACTAATTAATAAATTAGAAGATAACTATAAAAATCTTTCCGATGAGGAGTTACAATCTGCATTTAACTCACTTAAAACTTCCGTTCTAAATAGAGAAAAAACACTTGATGATGTTCTAAATGAGTCATTTGCTATTACACGTGAGGCAAGTAGTCGTGT
>JALSQJ010000020.1 GCA_026985495.1 Campylobacteraceae bacterium | reverse complement strand
GATGCAGATTTAGCTATTTTAGAGGTAGCAGATAAAAAATTTTTTAAAAATACTACCCCTTTAGAGTTTGGTAAATTACCTAATATGCAAGATAAAGTAACCGTTTATGGCTATCCGATGGGTGGACATACCATTTCTGTAAGTACGGGGATTGTATCACGAATAGAGCATAATCGTTATGCACATAGTGGTAAACATTTTCTAGCAATTCAGATAGATGCTGCAATTAACCCTGGTAACTCTGGTGGTCCTGCCATCTCAAATGGAAAGATAGTTGGGGTAGTGATGCAAGGGATTAGTTTCTCACAAAGTATTGGATATATGGTTCCTGTAGATATTATTCAACACTTTTTAAAAGATATTTCTGATGGAAAAAGAGATGGCTTTCCTAAACTTGGTATTATGACCGATAAAATTGAAAATCCAACCCTTAAAGAGTATTACCATTTAGATGAAGATGAGGGTGGAATTATTGTTATTGATATAGTTTATAACTCTATTTTAAAAGATGTTTTAAAGAGAGAGGATATTATTACTGCGATTGATGGTCATAAGATTGAGAGTGATGGAACAGTTGAATTTAGGAAAAATCAATATACCCATTTCAAATATTTTATAGATGAGCTTCAATATGGAGATAAAGTAACCCTTGATGTGTTGAGAAAGGGTAAAAAGTTGACATTAAATGTAACCCTCCCTAAAACATCAAGTTTAGAAAAATCAACATATTCACAATTGGAATATGACAAGATGCCTAGCTATTTTATGTTGGGTGGATATGTCTTTTCTCCTGTTACTCAAAATTTACTAAACTCAAGTATGAACCCCATTTTAGGTTTACGTTATTCTGCTACAAAATTTCCAACTAAAGATAAACAGGAGTTGGTTGTTTTGTTAAAAGTATTAGCTTCAAGTAACACACGTGGAGATTATGGAATTTCAATGTGGCATATTGAGAAAGTTAATGGAAAAGAGTTTAAAGACTTTAAAGAGTTCTATCACTTGGTAATGGATACTAAAGAAAAATTTATTGTACTTGAAGATGAAGATGGTGCTAAAGTAGTTATTAACCGAGAAAAAGCATTAGCTACAGAGGGTGATTTACTTAAACGTTACAGTATTAAGGCAAATAAGTCAGATGACTTGTAGTTTGTAGGGGCAGACCTCTGTGTCTGCCCTTTATGATTTCTTTTATCTATTAAGTTTGTTAAAATCTATCTAACAAACTCAAATGGGTTTTCCACTACATTCTTTCTATCTACAATGTATGGAATAAGTGCTGTTTGTCTAGCTCTTTTAATTGCTATAGTTACTAGCTCTTGGTGACGTTTACAGTTACCTGTAAGTCTTCTAGGCATAATTTTAAATCTTTCGCTTAATGAGAACTTTAATAGACTTAAATCTTTGTAGTCAATAAAATCTACTTTTTGTTCACAATATTTACAATATCTTTTTTTGAATTTTCTTCTCTCTGCCATGGGTTATCTCCTAAAATGGTATTTCGTCATCATCGATGTCGATTTCTGGTACAGATGGTACTTGTTGTTGCTGTTGTGGTGCATTGTAAGTTGGTTGTTGTGAAGCTTGAGGTTGACTGTATCCACTGTTTTGCTGTGGTTCACCGTAGCTGTTATTACCTTGGTTTTGTGAACCGTAGTTATTTTGGCTTGGTTGGTTACCGTAACCATTATTGTTGTTCGGGTTCATGCTATCTGCTTTAGAGTCTAGCATCTGTAGGTTCTCTACAGTGACAACGTGTTTACTTCTTTTACTTCCATCTTGTGCTGTCCACTGTTGCAGTGTTAAGCGTCCATCTACTAAAACTTTGCTCCCCTTGCGTAAATATTGGTTAGCAATCTCAGCAGTACGCCCAAAAAATGTGAGGTCGATGAACATAACTTCCTCTTTCTGCTCACCAGTTTGGCTTTTCCATCTTCGGCTTGTTGCAATTCCAACGTTACCAATGGCACTTCCACTTTGTGAGTATCTTATCTCAACATCTCTTGTAAGGTGTCCTACTAGTACTACTTTATTATACATGGGGTTCTCCGTAAATTAATAAGCTCTATTATGCTTCTGTTGTCTCAGTTGCTTCTGTCTCTACTTGTGCAGGAGCCTCTTCTACTTTTGGCTCTTCTTTAACAACATTTGCTGCAGATACAAGTTTCTCAAATTGAGCTACCTCTTTTTGTTTTGTGTATCTAACAGTAAGGTATTTGATAACCTCTTCGTTAAACTTCAAGTTTCTTTCAAGCTCGTTAATTACTCTACCTTCTGCTTTAAAGTAAACGATTGTGTAAACACCACGCTCATTTTTTTCTACAGGATAAGCAAGTTTTCTCATTCCCATTTTGTTAGTAGCAAGAATTTGGGCACCATTTTTTACAAGAATATCTTCAATTTTTGCAATGTTTGCGGCTGTCTCTTCATCTGTAAGTGTAGGTTTAAGTACATACAGTGTTTCGTAGTTATTCATTGGGTTCCTTTTGGTTTAATAGCCCATTTAAACGTAGTCTTACGACTATCCAAAAAATGAGCAAGAATTTTTGGAAGCAACATATTAGCATAATAACCATTTGCTCTTACTAAAAAATCTATTAAATTAGAATGATTTTTAAATATAAGTCTATAAATAACACGATATTTATTTTAATATATAAAAATAATCTTAATTAAAATATTTATATTGTATTATTTATATTATAATAATATTTAAAGGTAAAATAATGATTTTTAGAAAATTAAAAGCACTATTTACTTTCCGAAAAAAAGTAGATAAAAAGAGTTTAGTACGTCTTCTTGAAGATATTGAAGAGGTTCATGATGCTAAAAAAGCAGAAGAGTTTAAGCAGATTGTCAAGAGTCAAAATATGTCTAATATCTATAATTTTATTTCAGAGATTATTGAAGAGCTTCAAGAGCATAAAGAGCTTTCAGATGAGGCTAACCGTACAAAAAGTCTCTTTTTAGCCAATATGTCACATGAGATTCGTACGCCATTAAATGGTATTATTGGTTTTAGTAAGTTTTTAAGCTCTACACAACTCAATAATGAACAAGAGGAGTTTGTTCAAATTATTAGAAAAAGTTCCGAAGATTTAGTAGGTATTATTGATAATATTTTAGATATTTCTAAAATTGAGAATGGAATGATTGAGTTAGAAGAGGTCTATTTTAATCCTATGGAAGAGTTTGAGAATGTTATTGAATCGTATGCAGCAAACGCTTCAAAAAAAGATATTGATTTCTCTTTATGGATAGACCCAACTTTCTCTTCTATTCTTTTACGCTCTGACCCAGGTAAGATTAAGCAGGTGCTTATTAACCTTATCTCCAATGCTATAAAGTTTACTGCAAATAGAGGTTCAATAGATGTCACTATTGAACAAGTAGAGTCAAAAGAGGAGGAGATTAGTGTTAAATTTATGGTCAAAGATACAGGAGTAGGTATCAGTAAAGAGCAAGAGAGTAAAATCTTTGAAGCCTTCACTCAAGCTGATAGTAGCACCAGCCGTAAACATGGAGGAACAGGTTTAGGATTGACTATCTCTGCTGCATTAGTTAATGCTTTAGGAGGAGCATTAAAAGTAGAGAGTATTTTGGGTGAGGGGAGTTGTTTCTATTTTACATTAAATATCTCTAAAAAGAGTATTGATAGAAAAGATAATTTTAAACCTATGCGTATGGCAATTTATGCTCCTATGGAGGTAGAATCAAAAGAGTCTGACCACTATTTAGAGAAATATCTTCTCTCATTTGAACATATTTCAATAATACGATTTAGGAGTTTTAAAGAGTGTATGAATGCATCGTTTGATATGTTTGATGTTCTCTATATTCACTATGATAAAATCAATAAAGATGAGTTAGATAAAATAGTTAAATATTATCATAGTTCTCATAGTAATATTATCTTGTTCACTAAGTTAAATAAACATAATACTATTCAAAATATATCATCAAATTCTATAGATGTACTATATGAGCCAATTACTTTTTCTAAAGTTGAAAAGTCATTTACTAGACTATGTGAAAATAGAGAGTTAAAAGAGGATAAAACAAAAAATCAAGATAAAGTAAATCTCTTCTCAAATAAATATGCATTGGTAGTAGATGATAACTCTATTAACCAAAAGATGATTCAACATACACTCAAAAATCTTGGAGTCACAAGTGAGTGTGCAAATAATGGTAAAGAGGGTTTAAGTATGTATATGAAAAATGCTCAAAAATATGACATTATTTTTATGGATATTCAGATGCCAATTATGAATGGAGTTGATGCTACTAAAGCCATTTTAGCCTATGAACAGAGTCAATCTTTGGAGCATACTCCTATTGTTGCTGTAACAGCCAATGCTCTTAAAGGTGACAGAGAACGTTTTATGGCAGAGGGAATGGACGAATATGTATCTAAACCTATTAATCTAAATAAGTTTATTACAGTTTTAAAGTTGTTTTTAAAAGATTCCAATGAGTCAATTATTATTCCAGAGGTACCTAAAAAAGATATTTTATTATATAAAGAGACTCCTATGGAGGCAAAGATTATTTCAGCTATTTTAGATAAGTTAAACTATTCAGTTGATGTGGTTAAAGATATTGATGAGCTAAAAAGGGTGATGGACGTTAACTCCTATAGGTGTATTTTACTTGATAGAGTACACAATGAGGTGGTACACTCAAATGTGACACAACGTATTAAATCAATGAATATATCATCACTTCTTTTTGTAGATGGTAAAGCCGTTATAGCACCAAATGAAAAAGAGACCTATACTTTTGTTGCTAATAAAACTACAAACTATATTAGCATTAAAGAGAAGGTTGATAAGATGATTGAACTTAGCAAGGTATCTTGATACTTCACCACATAGAGGTCATTAACTCTACACCAAACGCCTCTTTGATTTTGGCTCTAAAACTATTTTTACTAAAATCAAAAGCGTTATAGAGCGTGACTTTTTTTGTCTTTGCACGGTAGATAACCGACTCCCCAAAGTTCCCTTTAGGGCTTCTTGATATGGGCTTGTTTTTTGCGTTGCATATTTAGTATCATGCTTGTGGCACTCTCTCTCTATTAGACCTATTGGCTTAGATAAGGCTATGGGTTCAAGTCTATTGAATAAAATCTTAGCACTTTTTGTTGGTGAGTTTGCTGTGAAATTAAAGCTAACTTTTAACTCTCTCAACCC
>JALSQJ010000019.1 GCA_026985495.1 Campylobacteraceae bacterium | reverse complement strand
CTTTGCAGTCCATTGTCATTGGTTTTAATATTTTTTATAAATGGTGTGCCATCTATACTAATACTCACAAGCTCTCCTTTATCATCATACGCATACCCTATAACTTTTCCACTTGGGTAAGTCTGTGTGGTCATTCTATCATATTCATCATAAGTGTAGCTTGTGGTGAAGCGTTGGTTTGCGATGGTTTGTGTTTTTTGTATGCGTTACCACGGAGACCGTGGTAATGCAGGAAAAGTAGAGTTTTAATCACTGGGGTATAAAGTTGTCAAGGTAAAGTGGGGATTGTTAGAGGTCGGGAGATTGTTTTTGTTGAGCTTCAATCAACGCCAAAGTAAAATCATCAATAAACGCCTCATCACTCTTTTGAGGTAAAGCACTCTGCTCTAACTTTTTATTTACCTCATCTAACTTTACATCTAAATAGTCCATCACCTCTTCAAGGGTTTCATGTCCCTCTTTAATGGAGGTAATATAGACCCTATTTTTCAAAGGAAAAGTAATAAACCCATCATCTAAAAGCTCTTCAACCTCGCTAATGACTCTTACTGCGTGAGAGAGTGCCTTAAAATCTACTCCTGTTGCTGAGTTTTTACTTCGATTTCCAAACTGCTCTTCCATCTCACTTATCATCTTGGAAAAATAGCCAACGGTCACACTTCCTGCAAAACGTTTACCCAACAACTCAATGTAACGCCCCTCTTTATAAGCTTGATTTCCTCGTGAAATGGCTGCTTTAATAAATTTGACATACTTAAAACTTGAATCAGCTAAAATCTTCTCTATCTGTGGAAAATAATCTTCTAGTTTATCACTACTCGCTGTTATGGCTAAAGCTTCAAATAATGCTACAAATTGATGTAACTCTTGGAAACGTTTACCTTTGATATTGTACATTTTACTCTGCCCCACACAGTAACCAATAAATGAGTGTAAGTTACGATTGTAGAAGCGTTTATAGTGTTGTATCATCTGTGAGGTGAATGCTTTGTCATTGTAAACTTGGGTATCTTCTCGAAAAAGTGAAAAGAGAATGTCTAAGGCTCCTGTCTCCCCTTTTTTAAGTAGATTGAACCATTTGTAGATGCTATAGAGTTGTAAATCCACATCATCTTTCTCATTTTTACCATTGGTATTGGAGTTATAGTTATAGTGTTCTATGTCTCGTTTTAGCAACACCTCTCTTTTTGAAGGGATAAATATCCCCTTATAGTCCGTGTCTGAATTTGGATTGTCTGTTCCAAAAAGTTTTGAACCAAAAAGTGTAATATAAACTATTTTGGCACTGTTTTCTTCTTCAAACTCTTTAATTATTTTTTCTATCTTACTCATAAATATCTCTCTTTAATAAAATCTATCGTACTGGTCTTACTCTCTAAACTTCCCTCACGCACCATTTTGTGACATAAGGCAAAAGTTTCATCAGCTAAAGTGTAACCAAACCTAGCACAAAACTGCACAGCTCGGTAAACACGCAAAAGGTCTTCCACAAATGTTAGCTCATCTATGTGACGGAGTATTTTGAGTTCCATATCTTTACGCCCATCAAAAGGGTCTAAAAAAGCTTCATCTTCTATGGCATAGCCTAAAGCGTTAAGGGTAAAATCACGTCGTCTTGAAGCTTCAGCATACGCCAAAGCACCATTAACCTCAACCTCAAACCCTCTATGCCCTGCTCCTACTTTCTCCTCGGTTCGAGGAAAAGAGAAATCATACTCCTCACCCTCATAGCTAAACTTAAACACCCCAAAGCTCTTACCGACTAAATTGACTGAACCGTAATGAGCCAATAGAACTTCTAAGGCTTCTAAATTTTCTAAGCCATAAACTTCAACATCATAATCTTTAAGGGGAAGTTCTAAAAAATGGTCACGCACCGACCCACCAACTATGATGACTTTAGCATATGGTAGATTTATCCATCTACCAATAGCTCATTCACTCCTCCTTTCATTACCCAATTACTATCATAAACCTTATCTGCTTTGCTTGGTTCTTCAACTACCTCAACACCTTGTGCTTTAGCTCTAATGGCTAAGAGTTCGGCTACAGACATTTTACTCTCTAACTTTGCCAAAAGTGATTCTACTCCCTTACTGTCTAAACTCTCTATGGTTCGCCCTTGAAAACTCATCTCCAACCATATAATCTCTCTTTTTTTTACATCTAAAACACCAAAAACTATCCCTTTACTTAAGCCTTGAGTAATTCGAATTTGATGTTGAACCGTTGAGGGATCATAGGCAAGTCCTGATTTTTTAGAGATTTTCATCTTCTCTTTACTGTTCATCCACCCTATCACCATGTTCACTTCTAATGCCCCATCTGTGTAAGCATTGCCTGTAAAGGTGACATATTTTGCACCTGCATCTTCTAACTCACTTAAATTTAACTCAATATATTCAGCTGTTCCTATCATATGTGGAATGTATTGAATATCTCCACTATGCTGACACCCTGTAGCAGTCAAATTATAATAAGTACACTCCTCATCATACTCTTCAAAGGCTACTTTACAACTCAAATCCATATCAAGATGTTGAGCAGGTAATCCCTCACCCCACTGCATAAAGAGACGAACACTCTCTCCCTCGACCTTAAACTTTTTACCCATAAGTGCTGAGGGCATATCTTGAACCGATTCACTTCTGTCACCAATAAAGAGTGGCACATTTTTTAATAAAGCATCAATGTAAATTCGCTCTTCACGCACCTTTAATTTTGCATATCTTTCAGACATCTCAAAAAGAAAAATCTGCTCAATGCTCTCTTTCATTTGCCCCAAAGCTTTTGCATCATAGAGTGCTAAAAGTTTATTGGCAGGAATTTTTCTACGCACACCTCCTAAAGGCTTAACCGTTCGACTGTTCTTTGCATTGAAATAGAGTTGGGCATACATTCCCAAAGTCAATAAAAGACGTGCAGGAATTTTAGAGCTTATTTCAAAAAAATGGTTGCTTGTTTGCTCTTCTCCAAACCACAACATCGTACCAAACAAAGAACGTGCAAAAAGAGAGGGTCGCTGTTTCAAAAGGCTAAAATATCGTTCTTCATTCATGCTTAACTTTGCTCTATCAAGTTCACCTTGCCACACATTATACTTTTTGTTATAAAAGACATCTAATAATCTTTGAAGCTTTGAAAACTTCTCTTTTTTAGCATACTCTGCCAATCGTAAAGCACGAATAAAGCGAACCCACATCGCACGTTTTGGATGCATAGATTCACAACTAACTTCCACTTTAGCTTCTAAATTATTAAGCCATGAAGCGACCATTTTACACTCTTTACGAGTATATTTCAACTTTAACTTTTTGACTGCTCCCTCTTTCTCATCGTCAGCATAATGACTATTTAGCACAGTACGATTAACAATAACTTTAGGTGATACTATCTGTAAATACCCTGTATGTTTGTACCATAAGTAACGCAAAATATCATTTGCCAAGCCAAATCGTTCACCTGCTTTTTGGCTCTCCCCTTGGGCGACTAAAAAGTCTATGACCAACATCTCAGTCTCTCTCATCTCTATGGCTATATCGCTTGGTATTGTAAAATGTTTCAAGCCTATCTTAAGATTCTCTTTCTCTGTCTCATCTAACGGTGTCTTTGAACTTAAGAGCTTATGTATATATGTTTCCATATCCTCTTGATGCCATAACTCCAATACTTTTAAGGTACTATTTTGAGCCATATAAATCCTTGTATCCGACTCAAAAGGTGTACCACAATAGGGACAACCATTATAACGCTCTAGAGGAAAGGTATCTACTGGAATGGTATGCCCACATGGTAAATCAACTCCATGACTCCCAGAGATAATATTTGCAAAAAATCTCACAACATGGTCTAAAACACCCTCTTTGATTGGGCTATCCCACCCCTTAACTAAAGGTGTCCAATTTTTACCTACTCCCATTATCTTTTGAAGATAAAGAAGTATCTCTCTTTTGTCTGAAACCTCTAAATTATTAATAGCATAGAGTAGTGTTTCGGTAAAACCAAAGCCTAATTTAGAAGCATTGGCGACCAATACTAAAGTAGTATGATTTAAGGTCTCATGACGTTCATCTTTTTTCTCAATAAATATTGCATTTTGTCGTAACGCAACTTTCAATAAATCTTTTTTCATATTAAATTCTTTAAAATAGATGGAAATGAGAGAAGTGAAATTTCTAAAAGAAACAGAAGTAACTCCTCTTTGTCCATCAAAATTTATAGGTAAGGGTAGAAGTTTGTAAATTACCAAAATTTATGGGGATTCGAACCCCGAAAAGTAACTCCTACTTGACCTACAAGGAGAATTATAGTTTATTTTAGATAATTGTAGTTTAATTTTAATTTTTCACCTTCAATTTTCCCCTCAATTTTGCCTTCAATCTTACCTCTTCTATGTCCTTTTTTTTCTGCCGTATCAAGAGAGTTTATAAGGTCACGATAGACTTTTAAGTTTTTGTGATATTTCTCTTGCTCCTCTTTAGGTAGATTAATAAATTCAGCTTTGTTAAAAACTCTTTCAATAATATCCCCTTTAAGTCTTTTGGGTATCTCTCATAGTGTAACTTGTGGTGAAGTGGTGGGTTTCTATGGTTTGGGTTTTTTGTATGCGTTACCAAGGAGACCGTGGTAATGAGCCAAGAATTAATTAAGTTTTATTTCTTATTTTTACTCTGACCCTCAATGGCGTTAAGTTAAGCATTTTTATCTAATTTTGTAAATTATTTTCAGATATTAAAGTCCATAATTTGGGACTATTTATCTTTTAGAAAAATTTGTTATTTCCTTAACTTAACGCCATTGACTCTGACCCTATTTTTTTAGTCGCGAGGGAAAACTTTTATTGAAATATACCACCTTCTAAACTAGGTGCTTGAGGATTTTTACTTAATAAAGAGATATCTTTTATAGGATATCTTCCATTTAATCCAGAATCAACACATTTAGGAGTCATATAGTCAAAACAGCTTTGTAGATTTTTTAATACTATTTCCTTTTTATTGAAAACAAATATACTATTCGCACTTAATTTCTTTACTTTGTAATTCTTTGATAATGGGTCAAAAAGTACATATTCCCCACTTACCTTACCTAAAGTATCTGTATAAATATGATATTGAAGCACATATTTATCTGTACCAAACATACCACTTATATCTTTACTTCGAGATTTAAATCTACGTTCTAGTATAAAATGGTACTTCTTCCCATAATTAGAGTTTAGACTTTTGACTGCA
>JALSQJ010000018.1 GCA_026985495.1 Campylobacteraceae bacterium | reverse complement strand
TCTTTCCATTTCATCAGAGCAGGTTCTAAAAAACCATAAGCCACAGCCAATCTGGCTAAGAGCAGTGATAATGATTGAAAGTGAGTGAGAATATCTTTAATGAATTTATGAAGATTGTGTAGCATTGTATTTCCTTATTGTTAAGTATAGTTAGTAAATAAAAGACTTATTTACCACCACATTTTCTAAGCAGTATATTAGATTTTTCTAAACAGACGATAAACAAATACTATGTTATAGTCTTTCACTTTATTAACAGTAACATTATTTTTTGAATTAACCAGTTAGTCCTGCAAAAATGTGACTATGGTATTCCGTCGAACTCAAGTTTAAAGTAAGAAAAAGATTAAAGTAATTTTAGCTATTATATGTATATAAATCATACATATAAAAAAAGGAGTTTTAAAATGAACACCATAAAAGTACGCAAAAACTTTCTTTTAGATAAAGAGATAGTTCAAAAAGCACAACTAATACTTTTGGAGCAACAGAAGAATTTAACCGAAACTCTCAATCTATTTTTTAAAGCAATTGTTAAAGAACCATCTATTTTAGAGAGTATCGAAAAAAGTGCCAATAAACGAACAGGTAGCTTTATTGGTATGCTTGATGGGAAAATAGGAGATGAGTCTTTTAAAGAGATGAAGAGAAAATACTCAACCCACAAAGAGAACGAATGAATATTTTTTTAGATGCAAACATCTGTTTAGACCTCTTAGACACCAAACGCCCAACATCTAAAGCTTCCATAGATTGGTATATGAATCACAAAAATGATGAGGCTTTAACATTCTATTTTTCATCTGATTTCATCACAACATTTTATTATGTTTTAACCGAACGAAAAAAATATGATGCATCAGAAGTTATTAGCTCTATTGAAGCTCTATCTTTTGAAATTTTACCTCATTATTTAAGTCATGCAGATTTTATTAATGCAAAAAATGATTTTTTTGATGGGAAATTTAAAGATTTTGAGGATTTAATGATTTTAAACTCTGCCATTCGCAAAAAATGCGAACTTTTCATAACCAATGATAAAGCTATATTGGAGTTAAAAAGTATTAGAGGAATGAAAATTAAAGGGGTTTAAATAGTAAATAATAAACAAAAATATTATTAAAAAAGTGGTACACTCAAAGGGATTCGAACCCCTGACCTACGGTACCGCAAACCGTTGCTCTATCCAGCTGAGCTATGAGTGCCTCTATATGAGGTCGGAATTATATCAGATTATTCTGTTAATTACAAGTTTTCATTAACAGAATTTCTCCAATTGTCCGATTTTTTCAAATTATGGAACTTTAAAACCATCTCTATTTTCGCTTTTGGAATATTTAGTCTATCTTCAATTAATGAAAGCTCTTTACCATCTTCATAAAGAGCAATAATCTTCTCTTTTAAATTCTCCTCTTCGACAGGTTCACGGCTCTCCTCTTGTTGCTCTTCAAGTTTATGAACATACTCTTGTAAAGAGGTGATTTTCTCTTCAAGATGCTCTAGCTCTTCTTTACGCTCCTCTTGTTTTGCTCTCTCTAAAATAATATAAAACAGAATTCCCACTACTCCAACAAAGGAGAAGAGTGAGAAGATAAATTGTAACTGCTCTGCATTCATCTATGCTACCTCCAAAATTATTAAAATTAAAAACATGATTCCTAAATAACCATTTACTGTAAAAAAGGCTCTATCTATTTTTCTGAAATCTTTGTTTACTAAATAGTGTTCGTAGGTTAGCATAACAGCACTTAAAAAAACTGCAAGAGTTGCAAAGATGCCTAAGTTAGCACTTTGAATAAATATAATCCACAACATAATTGTTATGGAATGAAACAGTTTAGCAATAAGCATGGTATTTTTTGCACCAAATTGTGAGGGGATAGAGTGCAGACCATGCTCTTTGTCAAACTCAATATCTTGAAGTGAATAGAGCAAATCAAATCCTGCTACCCAAAAGAGAACACCCCCTGCTAAAAAGAGTGACCATGAGGTAATCTCTCCTGTAACAGCCACTACCCCTGCAATGGGTGCTAGACCCAAAGTAACTCCTAAAACAAGATGTGCCATTGAAGAGAAACGTTTAAATAGAGTGTATGCTCCAAGTATAGCTAAAATAGGAAAAGAGAGTTTAAAGGCTAAAGGGTTGATAAAATAGGCAACAGCTATAAAAAGAAGCCCATTTAGCACAATAAAAATTTGCATAGTCAAGTTACTTACTCGTCCATCTACAGAGGGTCTATCTTTGGTTCGTGGGTTTAGTGCATCTATATCTCGGTCAAGATAACGGTTAACCCCCATTGCAAAGTTTCGTGCAGTAACAGCAGCTAGTGTGCCAAGCAAAAGCAACTTCCACCCAAACCACCCCTTAGAAGCTACCAACATAGCAATAAAGATAAAAGGAAGAGAGAAGATAGAGTGTTTAAACATCACCATCTCGGAGAGGTTAAACAATTTAGTTTTAATACTATTCATAACTATGGGTGAGGAATTTTTAATTTAGAGTTCAAAGACCAAGCAATAACAGCTACCAAAAGAGCAATAATCCAAGGATTAGAGATGATATTATAAGAGAACAACAGATATAAAACCCACTGTAAAATAGCCCCTAATGGTGTAGGTACACCCTCAAAAAACTTTGCTACTTCACCCTCTTCTGACTTTAGGTTAAACTCAATAAGTCGTCTAAGCCCTGATATAATATAACCAATAAATACTAAACCAATAATTAGCTCAGTAGTGCCTGAAACCTCTGCTGTAATAGCGTAGTAGAGTAGAAATGAGGGCATCACAACAAATGAGATAAAGTCTGCATAGGAGTCCACTTGAATACCAAACTCGGTAGATAGATTATATTTTCGTGCCACTTTTCCATCGGCGATATCTAATGCTCCTGCAATCCATGCTAAGATAATAGCTGTAAAGAAATCTCCATGCACAATAAAATGTATAGCAATTAACCCAGAGGCAATATTACCAAAGGTAATTAAGTTTGCAAGGTTAAAACGGTTGTTTTTGTCAAATAACATTTTGTCTCCTCAAATTTTAAATAGTAATTTTATCTTATTTTAGATTATTTAACTATAATTCTTTGAAAAATAGGAGCTTTTAAAGATGAATAACTTTCAACAACTAGCTATTATTGGCTCTACAGCATCAGGAAAAAGTGCGTTAGCTGTTAAAGTTGCTCAAAAAATTAATGCAAATATTCTCTCTCTGGACTCACTTAGTATCTATAAAGAGATAGATATAGCCTCTGCAAAACCTACTATAGAGGAGCGTAAAGGTATTATTCACTTTGGAGTTGATATTATTACTCCTAATGAGGCTTTTGATGTTACTACCTTTATAGAACTCTACCAAGAGGCTAGATATAAATCTATTCAAGAGGAGAGAAATCTTATTATAGTTGGGGGGACAAGTTTCTACCTTAAAACTTTAATAGAGGGTATTAGCCCTCTTCCTAAAATTAGCAATACAACACAACAGAAGAGCAATGAGTATCTACAGGATTTGGAGTCTGCATATAGATTTCTATACTCATTAGATAAGAGCTATATGAGCAGAATAAAACCTGAAGATAGATACCGAATAGAGAAGATGCTCAATCTCTACTTTGAAACAGATATGACTCCTAGCAACTACTTTAGAACCAATCCTCCTAAACCTATTATAGATGAGAAGTTAGATATTTATGAGATTAATATTGAACGAGAGCTACTAAGGAGACGAATTAAAAAGCGTACTCTAACGATGATTCAAATGGGGCTTATTGATGAAGTTAAAATGTTAGAACAGAGATATACAAGAGAGCCAAACTGCATGAAATCTATTGGTATAAAAGAGGTTCTTAAATATTTTGACGGAGAATATACTAAAGAGGAGATGCAAGAGTGGATAACAATCCACACTGCACAACTTGCTAAGAGGCAACGTACCTTTAACAAGTCGCAATTTAAAAGCAGAGTCTCTCTACCTTTAAATGAGCTAGAGAGGAGTCTCTTATAAGAGCTATCTCTCTTGTCGCATTAGCGATGAACCAAAAATACTCAACACCAATAACATTAAAACTATTCCATAGATACCCAATGTTGGGACAGATGAGCTTACTCCCTCTTCATAAGTTTCACACTCTTCACCTGTAGATACTCCTGCTACTTTTGTAACAACAATTGAAATTTTTGCTGAAGCTGTTTTACTACCATCTATATTTGATGCTTTATATCTAATTGGCTCTGGATTACCCTCAAACCCTGCTTCGGGAACAAAGGTAACTGTACCATTCTCATCTACACTCCAAGTACCCTCTCCATCTACTACCATAACTTTTTTGTTAGCACTTAATCGTGCTGTCCCATTAAAGTCATCAGGAATTATAAACACAATTGAACTTGGGTCAACATCACCTGAATCATTCTCTAATAGGTCAATCTTAACCACTGAACCTGCTGGTGCAACTTTATGGTCATCTTCAAGTTTAACCTCTAAAACATCTGGAATACTATTGTTATTCTCATCAGGTAAGGTTCTACCATCAATCAATGTTCCAATAGGCTCAATAATTCCATCATTATTATCATCGGTTCCACCAATCTCTATTGCATCTAAAAGGGTATCACCATCCGAATCTAAATCTCTATAGTTATCAATACCATCTCTATCAGTATCTGGTGTTGGAGCTACTGTTCCATTGTTATCTAAAAGTTTATCGGCAATTCCATCACCATTAGCATCTGTTAAGTCATCAATAACTCCATCTACATTGCTATCAAGGTTAGCATCACTTCCACCCTCTACCAAGTCTGAAAGACCATCATTGTCCGAGTCAATATCTTGGAAATCAGGTTTTCCGTCATTGTCTGTATCTACATCACCCTCTTCAGAATCTAAAATACCATCTCCATCAGAATCTAAGTCCAATCTATCAGGAGTACCATCACCATCAGTATCTATATTAACAGAAGTTGACTCTTCAATGCTATCTAAAATACCATCATTATCATCATCTAAATCTTCTGCATCAAAGATACCATCGCCATCGGTATCAGTATCAGAGAATGCCATCACAACCGTTGCAGGTTCAGATTTAAACCCTGCATCATCTGCTACAGCATACGTAAAGCTTACACTTACTTCGCCATCTTTAGGGTCAAGAGTTAGAAGTTCATTGTTAAAGTTCTTAATAACCTCACCCTCTTTAAGCTCTTTACCATTATAATAAAGAACTCCTTGTTTTGGTAATGTCTCAAT